>NZ_JBGMOE010000030.1:0-17542 GCF_041424195.1 Tardiphaga sp.
GACTCAAAATCGAGTTCCGCAAGGAGTGCTGGTTCGATTCCGGCCAGGGGCACCATTCCTGAACAGATTTACGAACCAAATGCGTCGGTTGGCCATTTGGTCCAAGGGCCGCCCGGATATTGTCATTTGATCCGATGATGCGGATCGTGGTGTCGGACACGACGATCGCATCGATGATGGCGCTCAAGTAGGCCTTACGGGCCGCAACATCTCCGAACACCAACTGTTCACGCATTAATCTGGTGAAGCGCTCGATGGCGACGGGATCGATCTCGACCGGCAGCACGCTGGAGTTCTTGGCGTATTCGAGAGCTTCCATGGCCCGGTCTCGGGTGGCCTTCAGGCCGGCAACACGTTCCTTAAGCGACGGGTCGGTGCCGTCGATGGTGCCGGCTTCAATCGAAGCGTAGAGGCGCGACAGCCGCTCCCCGGCATCGGAGACCTGACGGGCCAAATCGACCAGGCGGCGGTCGGCAGAGGCCTGACGGCCATCGCGGCGCGCCTTGAGGGTGGTCAGGATGGCAGTGACCCGCTCGGGCTGCAGGAGCTGATCCAGCAACGCCTCGACGACGAGCTTTTCGATGACGGGACGCGGGATCTTGCGGTTGCTGCAGGACGCGCCGTCGTCATGCTTGTGTCGCCCCTGTTTGATCGCCTGAACGCATTTGTAATAATTATAGACGGTTCCGGTCCGGGACGTGCCGGTTGCCGTGGTCAGGGCGCAGGACTTGGCACAGTCGCAACGGACGAGACCGCCCAACAGCGACGGCGCCGAGGCAAGGCGCGGACCCTTAAGGCGGGGCTGGCGGGAAACCAGGAGGGCTTGCACGGCATCGAAGGTGGCCCGGTCGATGATCTCTGGCACGTCGTATTCGATGATGTCAGCTGTCTTCTTGCGCTCTCCAATCTTGCGATCGAACTCGTTGAAGCGTCGCGAGCCGGTATAGGCTTCACGAGTCAGCAGCTCATGGACGGTGCCGGTGCCGAACAACGATCCCTTGCGGGTCCGGTAGCCCCGTTCGTTCAGCCACATCGAGATTTTCTTGGTGCCAAGCGGCCCGGTGGTCCCGTCACCACTCAAAGCCAGATTGAACGCGAGCTTGACGACTTCGGACTCGACCGGCTCGACCGCCAGTTTCTTTTTCTGCTTGTTGCCGACGATGTCTGAATCCACCGACATATACCCGTAGGGGATGTTTCCGCCGTTTGAGTAACCGAGGCGAGCATTGGCCAGCATCGTGCGAGTGGTCGCGCGTGCTGTTTCCTTGCTCTGATATTCGTTAACTATACCGATGAATTTGCGAAACATGTCGCCAGTGTCGTCATTGGCCAGCGGTTCGGCGTGGGAAATGAGCTCGACGCGGTGCTTGCGCAGAGACTGGACCGTCAGCTCCTGTTCGACCTGATTCCGGAAAGCGCGAGAAAACGAATAGACGAGGATGGCATCGACCGTGCGCGAGCCGTCAGTCGCCCTCGCGATCATCTCCTCGAAGCCGGACCTCTTCATGTTGGTGCCGGTCTCGCCTTCGTCGCGGAAGATGCCGACGATATTGTCGCCCTCGCGCTTGCTCTTCGCGACCAGTTGCGCGATCTGGTCGTCCGAGCTCAGCATGTTCTGGGCCTGGGCCAAGGTCGAGACGCGGCTGTAGATGAGCACGTTGCGCGGGCGCGGCTCACTCGTGGTGGCCGCGGTGTCGACGACGTTGAGATTCTTGCGGGCCATTGGGGAAATCCTCACGCGGTACAGAAAAAAGAGTCTACTCATGCGGTGGAATCAGGGGAAGTGATTCCTCATCGATTCCACCGCACGGTTAAGAAGAGGCGACCTTGATCACCCGTTTGCGATGCTGTTCCAGCGCGTCCGGAACGCCTCCCACAACATCTCCTTGTAGTGAGACAGCGACAACTCGAACGCCTTGTCCATGCCGCCGGGGTTGCCGAGGTTACGGAAGCCCTCGACAAACATGTCGTGGCGCTGATCTTCGGTGAGATCGCGCAACACACGCACCGCCGGAGGCCGGCCCAACACGCGGTAGATGTTGTTGGGGTCGGGATCGAAGGCGGTCTTGTTCTCGATCGCGTCCAGCGATTCTCGCACCAGCCAGAGTGCGGCGGTGACAGCCATATCGGCGAAGTGCTCCAGCTGCAGGCCGAGGACGGTATCGGGGTCGATCGGGGTAAGGTGGTCGGGCATAGTCGTGGTCCTTTGGTTGGGTCAGGAAGGTGTCTTGCGAGCGGACTCGAAGACGGTGTCGAGCACTGCCGAGAAGTAGCTCTCGATGGCATCGAGTTCGGCAGGCGCGATGGGGACGGGATCGCTGATCTCGTTGATCACGGTCCAGAATTCGGGGTCGGAGGGGCGCGGACCGGAGCCGCCAGGGCGCTTCGGCTTGGCAAGCTTCTGCAGCGGCGCGGTCGCCGCCGGCGCCGTGTGGGCGTTTTTCGGCACGCGCGGTCGCAAGCGCACTTTGGATACGCGCGGTTTAGCCACGGTCGTACCCCACCGACCGTTCACGATCGCGCTCGCGGTCGCGCTCTTGCACGCGCGCGGCGTGATCCAGCATCGGATCCAGCGTGCAGGTCTTGACCTGAAGTCGAGACAACCGTCCCGCCAGCCAGTCAAGCCGCCGCTCCGGACTGATCGTGGCTTGCCGGCGCTCCGACAGCGGGAGGTCGAGGCGGACCTGGGCGTCGATTTCGCGGCTGTCGGCGAAAATCTCGAGGCGATCACGCGCCCGCGAGAACGCCACGTAGGTGTCGTGGCGGGTCATCGACGGGCTTGCCCAGACAAACGCCTGATCCGTGGTCAGGCCTTGGGCTCCGTAGATCGTGGTGCTGTAGGCATGGCCCAGGCGAACCCGGCTGTGTTCGTCCGCCAGGTCCGAGACGCGAAACTGCGCCAGGCGACCGGCGATCTCGACATGAAGAGTCGGGTCCTGCGTCTCACGGTCATCGATGTCGGTGATCGTAGCCGTGGTGCCGTTGATGACGCTGAGCTTATCGTGCCTGATCAGAAAACGAATACGGTCGCCGATCGCGAAGGCGAGCGTCTGGCCATGGCCGGACGGCGTCACCGCCGCGACCGCGATGTCGTCGCCGACGATTCGGCCATCGCGCTTGAAGCGAACCCGGACTTCGTCGTTCAGCGCGCGAACCTGCGCGTTGGTCTTGGCGATCAGCAAAACGGAGGGGCTCGACACCACGCGCTGGGTATCCTCCCAGGCGTCCGTAATACGTTCAACCGTCGCCTTTTCGCCTGCCGTCAGCGTGAGAAGACCGCGTGTGTCGAAGGCACGCAGCCCCTCTTCGGCGCGCCCTTTCGCAAAGTCCGTCACCGCGGCGCGCATCCAGGCCTCGCGCTGCCGCACGATCTTGTCGATGCGGGTGGTGTCAGTCACACTTGCGACGATCGAGAGGCCGGGTCCGGCACCGATGGACTGGAGCTGCTCGCGGTCACCAACCAGGATGACCTTGGCCCCGGCCTCCCCCGCCTTGCTCAGGATCGCGTGCATCTGCCGAGACGACAGAAGGCCGGCCTCGTCGACCACCAGGACGGTCCTGGAATCGAGGAACGGCAGCGCCGTGCGCGCAAGCCAGGCATCGGTGGCCATCGCTTCGATGCCGAGCGTCTGCAGTTCGCGCGCAATTTTCCAGGCCGTCGCGCTTCCAATCACGCGCAATGGCTGAGACGAGATGGCCTGGTCGGAATACGCAGCCACGATCGCAGCCAACGTGGTCGTCTTGCCGGATCCAGCGGCGCCTTCGATCACCGAAATCGCCGCCGGTGTGGTTGCCGACAGAGCGGCTCGGGTCTGTTCAGCGGAAAGCCCGTGATCCCGGCATAGCTGAAGCACATGATCCGGATCCGGCGCCGTACGGCGCTGGCCGACCAAACGCTCAGTCAGGGCAACGAGTTCGCGCTCGATCGCAATCTGCTCCGGGGTGGAATAGACCGGCTGCTGAAGACCGTCCTTCCCGAGTTCAACGATGCCTCCAGCTGCGATAAGACGGTCGACTTCCTGTTCGACCCGTATCGGGGCTGCGCCAGTGCCCACCAGGGACGTCGCAACCGCGGCATGGAGGTGGCGCCGCTCAAAAACGCTTTCGTATTCAGTCAACTGCGCCGGCACCGCCGCCACTCGCTCGGCTATCAGCGCCTCCTGCTCAGCGTGATAGCGGGTCCAGGGCGTCCGCAGATTTTCCACCAGGCGGTCGACGTCGAGGAAGGGCGCGGCTTCTTCGGCCCAGAGCTCGAAACGGTCGATGGCGCGCTCTTCCTGCTTGGTGGAGCGCGTGCCGAGAGCAATCGCGGCAGCAAGTGCCGGCGCGTCCGCGGTCGTGAGGCCTTCAGCCGCAATAGCCTGCTCGACTTCCTTGCGGCGCGCCGAGAAGTGACGCTGCAACGCGACGAAGCCTTGGGCGAGACCCGCATCACGATCGGCATCGACCTGCGGGACTATCTCAAAAATGCCGTTCTTCCCAATGGCACCGATCGCAAAGCCGAGCTTTTGGAGTTCTGAGGCCAGCGCGAGATGGTACACGGCGCCGGCCGCCATCTTATTCGCGAACAAGTGGCGGGCGTCGAGGGCGCCGACGGTGCCGTCTTCACGAACGGCGCAGTTCAGAATAACCGCATGAGTGTGCAGATTCGGATCCGCAAATACACGCCCGTCATCGTGCGCAACAGGCCTGGCCTCGCCATGTTGGAAGGAAGCGACGGTAAGCGACGGCGCGCGTTCGAGCCGCAGACCATTCTTGCCTCGGCGACAAAAGGTAGCATTGCGTTCAAGAAAGCCGATGGTCGCTTCGCTTGCGATGTATTGGGCATCTTCGATCGCACGTCGCGTCGCCGGATCAGCCAATGCATAGACAACCGAGACGGACTTCGGTGCCGACAGCGTCAGGTCTATGCCGCCAACCCGATTAGCGCCGTCGACGCCATTCGTGAGCAGCGGCTCCCCGTCCGCATCCAGGCCGGCATGAAGACGCTCGAACAGCGTATTATCGACGATCGCACCGCGAGTCGCGCCGAAGTTGCCCGTGGACGTGATCCAGCGACCCACCGGTTCGTCGCCGCCGAGATAATATTCGCTCTGCTTGCTGTAGTACGCTGCTGTCGTGCCAGCTGCGATTGTCGCAACCATGAGAAGCCTCCATCGAAGGAGGCCACAACAAGCACGCCTAAAATCGTCGTGCGGTGCATTGCAAATTTTGAGAGTGGCTGAATTTGCAATGCAATTGCGCGACCGTGCTTACCTGCGATCTGCGGCAAAACAGACGTCCACTGAACGCCGCGACGGTGGATTACCTGGTTGAAGGACTGTCGAGATGGAGATTTCACGTCGACCAGCAAAGCTACCGCCAGCCGAAAAGATGACGACCCCTGCGGGAAGCACTCACTCGGCGGTTTTCGCGATGCTCAGTATGGATTGGTTGGATTTGAACATTTGTATTCACTCGACTAGAGGCCGCGTTGTGTATTGAGACGCCACCGAATTTGGAGAAAAAGAGAATGACGACGTGGTTGGATCGATTCCTGCTGGATGCCGGCCGCGAGGTAGCGGCAGATCTCGTGGATCGGGGCGAGGGCCACCTCCCGCAGGCAAAGAACCCGCTGCTCGCCATGATGATGACGGCAAACAGAGCGGCCGTCATCCGCGCGAGGTCTCGCGGCGGTGTCGATATCAATACAGAGTTCGACGCCACGGTCGCGCGCTGGTTCCTAGATCAGGGCGGGCATTCCGATCGCCACGTTGCAGCATTCCAAGTCGACCAGAAGACGCTCGGCGGCCTTGCAAAGCTGCAAATGACGAAGGCGATGGCCGACGAGGCCGAGATGTTTAACAATCAATATCTGGCGGTGTATTTAGACTTTGTTGACCAAGCGCTGGTAATCGCCGACAGCTTCGAAGTATCGGCCATCGTGCTGCTCACTCAAAGGAGCTCCGACGGACGGCGGCCTGCAGCCCCGCGGGCATTTGCGGTCGTGTCGCCCCCCGGCGAATTCAGCCGCCGGATTCTGACGTGGATGTGGGGAGCGACACACGAGGTCATGGCAATTGACACTGTTCCGCCGTTAAGCGGACCGCCAAATCAACAACCCGTTAGCGCGGATCTCCTGCAAGCGGCCGGCGTAACATCCTCGATGCTCGCCCAGGAACTTCAACGTGTCGCTTGTGTCACCGCCTGGTATGCAGCACAGGAGCAGGAGCGCGGGCTCGCGAGCCACCTGCGGAAAATCGATGTCAGGCGCGCGGAAAAACTGAACGGCCCCGACGCGTTCCTGCCGGCAGGATCGACGTTCCTGAACGTGTCCCGGCTGCTTCCTGCCGGCCACGGCGACGCTTCTAAGTCAGGTGAGGCACTCAAGGGGACGCGCTATCCCGCGATCCTGATCGATCCCTATCAGCGCAGCGTCAAGTCTGTGAATGTGACGAGTTCGGTAGAAACACTGCAACAGGCCATTGGGGGAGACATCCAACTGGCCGCAGAGTTTGATAAGGGTGATATTCTGTACGTAGACGACGAGGGCTTGTTCACGCACCGGCTGTCGTTTGAGATTGACGGCCAAATGTTCCCAGGCCGTGGCCTTATAGTCGGGTCATATGGCGGTGAGTATGCGTTGGCTGCAGTCAAGTGCAGCGTCGATGACATCATTCGACGCGTCAAGTTTTTCGAGCCGGATCCGACGTTGGGTACGAATCGTGTCGTGGTTGTCCCAGCCTGAATATAGAAAATACGTTACGGTTTGGTCAGCGTGCTGGCGTCGACGGCCTAGCCGCAGGAGGATTTCGGGTTACCCTTAGAGACGGCTTTTGATCGAATGCCTATCACCCCTCTTTTTCGGTCCTAGATTTTTAGGCGGAGGGCCTGGTGGACTCAGATATTTTCTGGAATTCCGCCAGGAGTTCCGGAAAGTTCTGGGCGAGGTAACGCACAACTCGCACATTTTCGATAATCCGCTGCAGGTAACCAGTGGCGACCACCAGATCCATATTGTCATTCCCATATGACTCTTCCATGAGGCGAAACTCACGATCCAGATTGGCCGATTCTCTCTCCATTAATGCAACCTGATCGTCGGTTAGTCCCTCGACCTGTTTGGGCTTTGCCGAGTCGATCAACTGGGACTGCGGCGTGGCACCGAACAAAGACTTCGCGTAGGTGATCGAGTACTTGTTCATAGCGACCATAAGCTGAGCCGCTTCGATCTGGCGCATCGGCACCATTTTTCTCAGCTCTGCAAATGTCGAAATCGGCACGTGCTTATCCTTGAGAAGCTCAACGGCTTCCGCGCATATCCCGTCCAGCAGGCGACGCTTCAGGCGAACATGCGAGACATTTACATTGAGGACCTTGGCGATCCGCTCTTCCGGGACTCCTCGTTTAATCGCCGTCATGATCATGTTGCGCTCCTGAATGATCGCAATCCGGCTCACGCGCTTGTTGTAGGTGAAGGCCTCGTCGTCCGTTGCGATCAGGCACGTTACTTCAGATGCTCCAAGCTCGCGCAGGACCTCCAGCCTCAAGTGTCCATCAAGCAAGAGATATTTGTTCTTCTCGTCCCGTGCTCGCGCGACGACCGGTGGCTCAACCAGTCCGATCTCGCGAATGGAGGACTGAATCTGAGCATATTTAGGGGTTTTTTTGACGCTGTCGCTGACGAGATGAAGCGGTTGAATGTTGACCATTGGGATTGAGACACTCTCCCGCTCGAAGGCCATCGCGACAGGGCGACGTTCGGACTTACGGGCTGTCATGCAATATCTCCACGTTCCATCCGACTGGCGAGCTTCCGCGGGATTGTGTCGAGCTTCTCTCCCTTCAAAAGTGAGACAAGCTTTTCGTCATTAAACAACTCGCGCATGGCGTGGGCGATGAAGATCAATCGGTTTCGGGTGGCGTCGGCCTTCCGGATCAGGAGACGTTTTCGGTCAGTGTCTTCACGGTAGGCTCGAACGAGAGACCGGGAGGAAAGCTTTTGTGCCGTTTTAGAGGAGCCGGTCTCGAACTTTCTACCTCGGCGACGCCGACTTTCGACGATCCGCCTGACAATCATCAGTTTGCGACCGCGTAACAGATTGCTCTCATAAGCATTATGCAAGGCCTCTTGCACACCCACATCGTCGGCCTCGGCGATCTCGACTGCGACGCTGACCGGAATATGGCCCGCTTCCATTGCGCGTAAGAGGCGTTGTTCCCCTTGCGCCAGTAATCGGCCGACACCGCGAACGTATTCCTGAGACAGTCCCGTCTTTTTTGCGATTTCAGCGTCGGAATATCCTCGCTGCTTCATCCCACCGATGTCGTGGAGCAAGTCGATGGCACGATGCTGTCGCCGCGCACAGTTTTCGACCAAGCTCTTGACCATGCAATCCTCGGGATCTGCTTGGATAATGAGCGCTGGAATTTCGGTTTCGCCAAGCTCCATGTACGCTTCCAGTCGACCTTGCCCACAAACAAGGTCATAAGACGAACCGTCGGGCTCTTCCCGACGTGTGACCGTGATCGGCTTTTTGAGGCCCAATGCCGCGATGTTTTCGACGAGCTCTCTGAAGGTTTTTTTGTTGCGGATTCTGGGGTTGACGACGGTGATCCGAGAAACTGTTATCAAATGAACAAAGTTAGCGTCATCGAGCTGCTTCATGCGACCTCCGAGAGTGATACGCGCTCCGCCATTTCAAAGAGCGGGTCTAGAGAATCAAAAAGATAGGCATCGAGCGAAAGTCCATTATGTTCGCCGAGGCGTAAGACCTGCCTGTCCATGTCGAAGCTTGGTAAAATCAGATAGTCACGGGCAACAATGTTGGAGCGGTCCATACGCACCGCAACCGTGAGATCCGGGAACAAGCCCCGATCCAGACGGACAGACCAGCGCAGCGACCCGCCACGGGTCTCCAAGCAACGGACGACCACGACGGAGACCGAGAACTCTTCGTTAACAGTCAAAAGATCGTTTTCGGGATTGCGTATAACGTGGGCACCGGCACGCTCAATGCCTGTGACCACATCGGAAACGATCTCCGGGTAAAGACGCCGCAAGCCTTGGTTGATTTCGACGTACCGATAGTCTCGTTCCGGGGTATATCCCACGAGTTCGTATGCCCGGAGAAGATTGCCGAATCGACCCTGATAAGCGCTGCTAGAAGGGCAGTTTTCGGCTTCATCGATGATCAGTCCGGAGAGCGATCCTGAATGCGCCAACAATCTTCGAAGGGCTTCCAACATCTCTTCGTCCGTCAAACGCAGTGATCTTGCGCGTATGATCTCTGCTGCAGCTTCAAAAAGCGCTCGGTCGACGACGGCCTCAAACACACCGTCTGCGCGTACCCATAGTGCAGGTTCGTTTTGGACACGGCGCCGCTTTAACTTGAAGGACCGCCTGTTCCAGACGTTGTTGCCGATGTATTTCTCGTTGATGAGGAGCTGATGGACCGTGCCTTTGGTCCAGGAATGTCCGAGGTCGGTGAAAATTCCCTGCTCGTTGAGCCCTGCCGCAATCTCGGACTCGGTGCGCCCATCAGCGACGAAGCTATGGTAGACGCTCCTGACAATATCGGTTTCCGCTTCTGGCCCCGGCACGAGAACGACACGGTCGGTTTGAATACTCTTATGTTGTTTGCGGTGCAGTTCGCCTTTGGAGTTGCCACTTTCATCCATCAACTGCCGACGTAAGCCGAAGCCCGGCGGACCGCCTTGACGGAAACCCTTTCTGATCAGGTTGCATTGGCCTGCGTGCACCTTAATTGACAGGTCGCGGCTGTACTCAGCAGCCATCCGCCTTTTAACAACCTTCTGGACGTCGGATCCGATACTTCCGTCGTTCTCGAACTGCTCAGCACAGTAAGCGACGTGGACACCGGCCGCCCGGCATCGATACTCGTATGAAGCAGCCTCATCTGAATCTTGAAAACGCCCCCAGCGGCTAATGTCGTAGACAACGACGACTGAGAAGTCGGCGCTCCCGCCTTCCACATCGGCCAGCAAGGACTGCAAACCTACGCGACCTTCAATATTCAGCCCGCTACGCCCCTCGTCGGCATAAGTGCGAACGATCGTTAATCCACGTTGGCTCGCATAATGCCTGATCGTTTCTGATTGGAGATCCGTGGAATACTTCTGATGCTCGGTAGACATCCGAACATATTCGGCAGCGCGTACGAGCGCCATTGGCGGACCCTGCCGGCCGGGATCGGTCGCGTGATTCTTTACGGGATCGCTCTGTCTCAAGGGATTTCCCAACCATTTTCACCGAAAGGTTTCGTTGGCCGAAAGTTATTTGCCGTCAATCTTCCGCTCTCCGCATCTAATTGGAAGGGATGGGCAGAATGTTGCCTAAAAGGGGCAGAATTTTCCGCAATGGCAGCGGCGAAAACACGCCACGTCTCGTTTACGCGAGGGCAATCCGACAAGCACTGAGAAGCGAGCTCGGGCCAACACATCAAGCCAACAAAAGGGTGCGGCAGTGGACCGGCGCGAGCGAACGAACGATCAAGAATTGGCTAAACGGATCGTCCGGCCCTCGGGGCGAGCACCTGCTCTTGCTGGCCTGTCATTCCGAGAATGTTTTTGACGTGATTCTTACCTTGACCGAGCGCGACAATGCTGTTTCAGGCGTAAAATTGCATAAGATTTGCGATGAAATGTCGCGATCACTTCGAAAATTTAAAGAGCTGATGGAAGATAAACGGTGAAAGAGATTGCGTAAAATATTGCCTCGTTTGTCAGATCGCTGTCTCTACGCGATGTCACATGCTGTTTTCCCATCGCTGTGAACACTCGGTCAAACCTGCTATCCGGTCAGCTCAGATAGCCGGCTGACGAGGCAGCGTATCTAAGCTGAAGGTTGGATGTTCGGATCTGATTGCGATCAGCCTGATTGGAGCTATCCGCTTCGCTCATACGGTAAGCACTGAAATGTCTGGCCTGGCATGCATTTAGGTAAGAGACCCCTAACAGCAACGATGCCGGAATTTTACTCGCCACCATGAAACGCGTTTTTATAGTACGCCGTATGTATTCGATCGACTTTCGCTGCGTTATTTGTCGGAGAATTGAGAAGTCGAACCCATGGGTCGACTTCCCTGAAGAGCATTGAGATCTGATTGAAATGCTTCGGCCGTCATCAGACCGTAAGCGAGCCGATCGCACGAAATTGCGCGACCTGCTGCCGCCACCACGCACGGCGCGCTGGCGATAGATCGAGCAGCGGCCCCGCGATGGTAATGACGTCGGCATCTAGTCCAGCTCGAGGGGGCACGATCACGGCGGGCTCGGTAGGCACGTCATTCCATTCGTAGCGGACCTCGATCTCAGTCACGCCTCGATCATTGTATAGCAGAGCCTCGAACAGAGTGCGCCAGATGAGATCGGGCAACTGAGCACGCACGAGGTTTACACCCGACCAATCATCCCCGGTGAGATCCAGTTCTAGAAGCGTGTTCGGAGAATCCGTGACGATCTCTTCGATCAATCGCGCGAGGCCAGTGCTCAGCGTTGCACAATGAAAGCGCTTTAACTGACCGATCCAGGCGGCCAGACTGCCGAGATTCTGGCGAGCGAGATTATCGCGATGGACAAGATCATCTTGCCAGATCGCTTCGTCTTCCAGGCCAATACCACCTGCCATCATGGAAATGACGTCAGCACGGGCTGTGACAGGTGCTCGCCTGATATCGATCGGACAGACGTCGTTGCGGCGACCCCGAAGTCCGTCCACCAGCTTGGCGAACTCGATCTGGTCGTCCTGAGATTTAGTTCGCTGCTCTGGATCGCCATCTGCAACTCGGGCCCGCTGGCTGAGTACGTAGCTGCGACGTTCACGTCCCTTCCAATCGGTTGCCTGGACACGCAGAATGGCCACGGTCTGAAGCGCCCACAGCAAAGCGCCCTCTGGATCAAAGTCTGGATTCGGGTGAGCAAGCCATGAACGAATCTCTTTGAGCACGCGTCGGCGAATTGCAATCCGACTATCACTTGTCCAAAGGCTATAAAGTTCGCGCCCACTTTTCGATATCGTGCTGACTGTTGTCGGCTCCGCCGGATAAGCGATGACTGCCTGTCTGTTGGCTCTTGGCAACGCCAAGATAGCCCGTGGACCAACCAATAGTTTTCCATGGCTGCAAAGCACGGTCGGGGCGATTTTCGGTTTACCTTTAGCGAACTTTCCGACGATTGGCGCGAGAGCGCTGACAACGGGATTCTTGAAGACGAGGTCCAAACCGTACTGATCGTGGCATTTATGAATGGCGTCGGCTATGGCCTCAGCAAAGGACGCGTTTACCAAGAACGCGTCCCAAGCCAACTGGCTTGCGGGCGAACGCTTGGGCGCCTTGCCGCCCTTGAAGGTCGGAGGCTCTAGCTCGGCGACATAACCGTCTCGAACAAATTTTTCGGTTTGAAGCGAACTGTAGACCACCATGCGCCCGTGCAAACTTGCCGGATGCACGGCCTCAGGCCGCCACAATGGCTGACCTGGAAAGGCGTCACGCACCTGTCCCAACAGTCTGTCGGGAAACGTTTCGAATCGGCTGGGATCGTAGAAAACCGAGTGGACGTAGTTCACGTCGCCGGGGCGCGCCTCGGGAGGCTCCTGCAGTTCCGGGGGGATTTCCCTTTCGTCATATGTATCAATCTCGTCCGAAATACTGGCGGCTTTACGCAGCGAAGACAGCGGCATTGCGATGATTAATCCCGGTATGATTGCGAGGATCTCGAAGGTCGAAGAATTGCCGCGAAGGCGACCTCCTCCCTATGGACCAGACAAATTCAGATAGCGTGAAATCGATCTGTCAAATTATCGCTATTCGTCAAAGCTGTCCGCCGATCACGATTTTAATGTATTACACGCGTCCATTCGCCGGTTTTCATCATGCTTCATGCGATAAGTAGCACAGTGTCCGACACCGAATTTGCAATGCATCTTGTTTTATTGAATGTCATTGTTCGGAAGCGTTAAGCCGATCGCACAACACGGCATTCCGCCCTGCTGATAACCGAAAGGCCACGACATGCCCGTGCACCCCGCGATCATGGCAGTCTCCCACTCGCTCGAAGATGAGCTCCAGCGCATGGCAATGCCGTGCAAAACGCCCAACGCCATGCAGGTGGACTGGGCCCGGCAGTTCGCGACCAAGGTCACGATGGACGCGTTCGACGACAACATCCCGCACGACTTCGGTGCGACCCACGTCACTCCCGAAGAGTTGGCAATCCTGCTGACGGAGTTCGAGGGCGCCTTGAAGATCGTGACGGCCTTGAGGCTGGCCGGCGTGATTTATCCGCCGCGCACGCTCTTCGAGCGGATCGCAGTGGCCTTCCAGACCACGAAGGTCGGTTAACAAACAGCAGGTCGGACTAAGGCCCGACCTGCCTTCAATTGCACCTCAGATGTTTCCGGAGAGCTGGTAATAGACGTAGCGTTCCTTCTCGCCGTAAATCAGTCGCGCTGGGGCGGGTGTTCGGTTCTGTTGTGATCGAGGACGAAGGCGCGGATTTCCGAAGATAGATTACTGGAGGTGCGACGGGCGTCGATTTGAGCTATCAAGACCCTGATGGATAAGCCTTTGACCGCTGCAATCTCATCGAGACAATCCCGAGAATTCATTCTCGAGGACAACACCTGTCCTGTGGTCGCTAACAGCAACCGAACGCTTTTTTACAGCAGATTTCATATCGAATTCCGCTTATCACATTCCATAACGTCGGCGTATCGACAGACCGACGGCTGATTGGCCTTATCGTCGGCGCTCCAGTCCGCTCGGTGCTGTTTGGCCAGCCCATCTCCGCATGCCACATTCCAGATTGTCAACGCAAGTCCCGTAGGGGGGCGGCCCGCGCATGCGCTTCCACACGGATCGAGTGCGACTGACGGCAGGTCCGTTCCGGTCAAGACCGACTTCGGCTGTGCGGTCGAATGAGCTTTCCCGCGTCGGTTCCGCTTGGGTGAGTTCTCGGATGATGGACGGTATCGCCGACAGGTCGGGCTTTGCCCTCGATCGTATCCCTGCAACGGCGGCGCTCGACCTTTTTCCCCGCCGCGCTTTGCTTGGCTCCTCGCGCGAGACAAAAAGGTCAGCTTCCGCCATCCTCCGCGTTGCTTCGGCCTCAAGTTGCAGGTCGATCGCCTGTCGTCGTCAGGGCCGTCATCGAGAACGCAATTAGGCGGCACTCGAAAACGAACGGGAAATCGATCATGACGACCATCGGCACCTTTACGAAGACCAATAACCGCTTCATCGGCAACCTCAAGACGCTGTCGCTGTCGATCGGTGCAGAATTTTTGGCCCTGCCACGCACCGACAAAGGACCCGACTTCCGCATCCTCAGTGGAGACATCGAGCTTGGTGCAGCCTGGAAGAAGGCCCGCAAGGACGGGCGCGAATATTTCTTTGTCCGCCTCGATGATCCGACTTTTGCAAACCCGATCTTCGCCAGCCTCGTTGAAGGCCGAGACGGTGAACATGCACTGATCTGGTCACGCCGCAACGCTGACTAAGAGCTTCGGCGCGGCCATCTCGGCCGCGCCATTTCTTTGCTCTGAGCGCTGTGCGGATAAAGTCGACGGGATCAAGACCGGCGATCAAATTTGCATTGCATTTTTCAGGCCTGCCATTCCGCGCTTCGCCGCGTTAAGAGCTTCGACATGCATCGGATGTCCACAAATAACATGCGGATTGACGATCGCTAGTACGAGGCCGCGCAGCATCGGAGCGCGAAGCGAAGGGATGCTGCAGATGTGGAGTTTAGAATGTTTCGCATGATATGGAATTTGGGCGTTGTCGTCCTGACTGTGTTGAGTATCATCCTCTTCGGATATCCATTGGCCATGATGGCTCAACATGGTGCCGACCCGGCAGCGTGGCCGCCGAGCGCCATTCAGCCCAGGATCTGGATCGACCATGTCTTGACGTTCAAAGTCGGCGAGGTGGTTTCGCCATACTGGTCGATGCTTACCAGGCGATCCGAGGACTTCGCAGGCGGCGGTCTTCTCTATCTCGGTGTCACAGTGGGCGCATTTTGCGTTCTCGCTTTGCTGATGATCCGGACCAAGAAGTCCGCACTCAAGCGCGATCCGATCGGCATCCATGGGGCGGCGCGATGGGCGACGCCGGCTGAGGTCGGCAAGATGACCACCGGCCTAGAATTGGGCATCAGCAAGACCAGTGGTCACGCCGTGCGCGTCTCGATCGAAGGCAATCTGCTGACGATCGCGCCACCGCGAAAGGGCAAATCGTCGGGGCTGTTGATCCCGAACCTGGCCTACCCAGAAATCGAGGCATGGCTCGGACCGGCAGTTGTGATCGATCCTAAAGGCGACGCCTATCGCGCAGTGGCAGAGCGCCGGCGGAAACTGGGACGCACTGTGCGGTGCCTCGATCCGCTGGGACTTGTGGGTGGCACAGATAGCTGGAACCCGCTCGCCCATGTCGACCCGAAGGACGTCCTCTACTTGCAGCATATCGCGAGAATTCTTCTGCCCGAACTCACCGGCGGCGGTGATGCTGCCGCTACCTATTTCAACAATCGCGCTGTCGATCTCATTGTCGGCGTCATGATTGTCGCCCTGCATTCGAAGTCGCCAAATGTCCCGGAAGTGTTGCGGTTGTTGAACGCGCACGAAGATCTGCTCGATGGCCTCAAGCAACACAAGGCGATGCCCGCAGCACAAGCCGCTCTGATGATCATGGAGAGCGAACCCAAGGGGCGCGACACCATCGTCTCGACGGCTGCACAGGCATTTTCGTGGCTGAACGATGAACGGCCCGCCAAAATGGTCACGAGCAATTCGTTCGAACTGTCCGATCTCGCGCGCGGCGATATCGATCTGTTCGTGGCTATCCCCAGCCGGGACAATGTGGCGCTGGCCCCCTTCGTACGCTGGCTGCTCGGAGATATCTTCGATACGGTCCGTGAACATCATCCCGCGGAGCGCATGGTGATCTTCATCGACGAGGCCAGCACTCTCGGCCGTTTCGATGCGATCCTCAAAGCCAGTGGCGAACTCCCCGGGCATGGTGCCAGCCTGTGGACGATCTGGCAGGACCGCGCACAGATGGTCACAACTTACGGCGAATCCGGCGCGCGCACGCTCATGAGCACCGCCGACATCGTCGTCCTGTTCGACGTGCCCGCCACCGATCCCGAGGAAAGTGATCGCTGGTCGCGAGCACTGGGGAGTTTTTCGGCGCTCGTTGAGTCCAAATCAATGGGGGTGGGCCAAAACGGTGCAGCGACGACGTCGACTGCCACGCAAGAAGCCCGGCTGATGACGAAGGAAGAGCTTACGACGCTCGACACCAAGGAGCTCATCGTCTTCCCGAACAGTCCGTTCTACGCCCGCCATCCCGTGCGGCTTTGGAAAACCGTGGCCCATAATGACCCGCGCTTCGAGAACTTGATCATCAAAGTCCCGCCCGTGGGGCGGATCTAAAGGCATAGCGCATGGTAAGTTAAGACAAGGGCGGTCGACGCCCTTGTCAGGACACGTGCGATCAAAATTCGAATACGGTACATCCGTAGAATGTCCAAGGCCGGCGTCATCAGCCAGCGGCCATCTGCCTAGATTTGCAGCGGCCTTTGCGCGACTGAACAATCCGCTGGCGCTCGCGACCGGTAGTACTGTCGCGGACGACCAGTTCGCCGGTCCTGCTACCGGCTTGCCCGAACCCTCGGCGATTTCGTCATAGAGGCTCGCCCGGTCGTGGCCGGGGCGTGGCAAAGCGGTCTTGCTGGACATCGGGGATCTCCGCGACGGGCGCCGGAGGCCTCTGTCCAGCTTTCAACCCGTCACGGAAACCCGGTCCGCACTCTCTCTAGGGGGGCGTTGCGGGGATCTCCCCGCAGAAGGGGGTGTGTCGGCGACGCCGGCGTCGACCAGGGGGGAAAGCTTTCCCCTCCAGGGCTTCCAGATCGCGGTCCATAACTTCCAATTAGCGGACCATTGACTCCCAATCAGCCGCCTCCGATAGTTCCAATCTTCCGGATTCGGAGATGGCATGTTCGGACGGTTTGTGGAGCGACGGGCAGAGGAAGCCCTTTCTGATACGCCGGTGGTCCTGATCGTGGGCCCGCGCCGTGCCGGCAAGACCACGCTCGTCCGCAAAATGGGAGAAGCCGGGCGGACCTATATCACACTCGATGATCAAACGGTCCTTGAGGCCGCCCAGTCCGATCCCGCCGGCTTCATCCGCGGCCTCGATCGGGCCATTATCGACGAAATCCAGCGCGCGCCCGACCTGCTGTTGGCAATCAAGAAGACGGTTGATGAGGACTATCGGCCGGGTCGCTTCCTGCTCACTGGCTCGGCGAATGTCCTAACTTTGCCGCGGGTCGCCGACAGCCTGGCCGGCCGGATGGAGACCATACAGATGCTGCCGCTCGCAAGGGCGGAGATCGAAGGCCGGACGCCGACTTTCCTAGAGCACCTCTTCGCAGGAAATCTCCGGAGCCAGCGGGACGCAATCCTGGGCGACGACCTTGTCCAGCTTGTCCTGCTTGGCGGTTTCCCCGAAGCGATCAGTCGCGACAGCGAGCGCCGGCG
>NZ_JBGMOE010000031.1:0-2252 GCF_041424195.1 Tardiphaga sp.
AAACGCCGCGGTCGAGGAAAAGTCCATGACGGTTGGGGGCACCGGCACGACGAGTGCGTTGGCGGCGCGTAACACCGACAATGAGATGGCTCCGAGGGCTGGTGGCGGATCGAGGACGATGACATCAAAGCGATCGGAGATGCTGGCGATACCCTCGGAGAGACGATCGATAAGCCCCCCCTGCCCTCGCGCCATTCGGGCCGCGATCTCATATTCCGATTGAAACAGTCGCAAATTTGCCGGGATCAGTTCGAGACCGTCGAAATGCGTTTTGCGCAGCGCATAATCGAGCGAGGTCATCTCCTCCTCTCGTAGAAACGGGTACAGCGTGTCCTCCTCGCTCAGGTCGAGATCAGGCACATAGCCGAACAATGTCGTCGCCGAAGCCTGACTGTCGCAGTCGATGAGGGCAACGCGGTAGCCCTGGATCGCGAGATATTGGGCAAGGTGGACCGACAAGGTCGATTTGCCGACGCCTCCCTTGAAGTTCTGGACGGCGATGACACAGCATGGATCGTCGGCCGCGCGCCACGGCCGAGTTCCGAACAGACCTCGCATATCGTTGAGTTGGGCGAGGGTGTAGCCAACCCTGCGATTATTCTCGGTTCGCGGGGGTGGCGGAAGACGCCCATCCTTTTCCGCGTCGCGGATTGCAGCAGGCGTCCGCCCGACCAGATCAGCGGCCTTTCCGATCGGGAAGGTGGGCTCGCGGCGTTCATCCGCCCGTGCGCTGCGCGCAGAGTCGCGAAGGCGCTCCAGCACCGAGGAGGTTCGCTGGGCAAGCGTCGCGACCGAGAGAAGGTCATGAGTGTCGTCGATGTCTAGTGATGCTGCCACAGGGCGCCCCTTTGCGAAACTCGGGGCATAGTAGCGCTACTTGCGCTTTTTCGTCAAACAGAAGCGCTATTTCGAAAGTGGGCCACCGCTATGGACGACTATAGCGGCGAAAGCGGTTACCAAACGCCCTATCGGGCGGCCCATCCTGACTCGGTGGGGGCACGACGAAATTGCACCGGTGCAATTTCGCTTATGGGCGGCCCCTTCGAGCAACGAAACTCTCGCAAAAACCCGTCCAAGAACTCGTCAGCTTCGCGCCCTTGAGCTTCGCCAAGCGGTCGCCCATCTGCTGGCGATAGGCGTCGGCGATGAGATCGATATCCCATCCGCCCCCATGCGAACGGGCAATCGCGGCCAACCCTTCCGCGTTGAACCGGATCGTCCCTTGCGGAAAGACGATTTCCGAACTCTTCTCCGGCGCGATAAGCGCGCTGATGGCGGCCTTCACGACCGATCCCACTTCCACCGTGTCGGCGACCGTTTCCACAGCCCCTTCCCGGCGCGCCTTGCGTCCCGTCGAGTGCCGCTCAATCTCATCGACGGTCGCGATCTGCGCTGGCGCATCCTTCGGCTCAAAACGGAACTCGATCTCGGTCACCGTTCGGCCCTGTCGTATCTCCTTCCACTCGACTCGGAAGTGAGCCAGTTGGTCGATCTCGGCCTTTGCCTTTTCGAGCACCTTGCGACGGAGTTGCGCGAAATCCTTATACACCTCAGGTGATATTCCGAGCGCTGCACGCAGCGCTGCCATATCGCCCTTCCAGGTCGACTGCCGGCGATGGAGCCGCAGCGATCCAATCTCATAGAGTTTGAGCGCATAGCTCGATCGGAAGCCCAGCACCGCCTGCCGATTAAGAACGGCATAGCTCTCGGATTCCTGGATGAGCTTGCGCGCATCAGGCGTAAACTCCCATTCGATCCAACCCGCATCCGCGCCGTCTGTATCTTCCGCCTCTTCGCGAGACGACGAGATCAGCGAAAAACGCAGCGTCGCTTTCTTACCCCGCCAGGACCGGTCGTCGATCGCAAACAAGGTCCGGTGAAGTTCCTCCAGCATGTCGGAGATACGTTCATTACCCTTATGACCGCGGCGAATATCGGCCTTGCGCATCCGATGCGGCCGGTCCTGCCAGGCATCCCCGCCTGCGGTCAGAATCATCAAGGCGAGCAATCGCGACGCCGTCAGGCTGAGCGACTGGCCTTTCACGAACTTGATCTCAACGATGCTGCCGGGTTTGGCGAACTCCTCGCCACCCTTCGCTTGCAAAGCCGCCGCGACTCGCATGGCACGGCCCGGCGCCGAATCGGCTTGCGCCTCTTGCGCTGCATCGGCGCTTAGATTTTCCGCATGTTCCATGTCATATAGGCCGAGCGCGTATTGGCAGATTCGCCTAATTGCTGCCTGACCTGTCCTC
>NZ_JBGMOE010000032.1:0-121563 GCF_041424195.1 Tardiphaga sp.
CGTGACGATCGCGATCGCCCCTCTCGGTGGGGCAGGACGAAGGGGAAAATAATCACGATAGGGATGTTGTCAATAGTAATAGGAAAAAATGTTTGGGTGCTGTCTTGCGCCGCCCCACACTGTCATTCCGGGGCGAGCGCAAAACATGTCGGGATTCCGGGGCGCACTACGCGACTGCGCCGCTGCGCGCGCCCCGGAATGACGACCGTGTGTCGGGGAACGACATGCGTATGCAGTAGCTCGCGCTATTGCCCCTTCAGCGCGAGCTGGAAATCCTTCTCGGCCTGGGCGTCGCGCTCGTTCTTTTCCGGGCATTCACCCGGTTCGGCCTGGCACGGGCGGATTTCGTAATCATTGTCGAGTATGCGACGCGGAGTCGGCTTGGAGTCCTTGGCTTCGACATCGGTGACAAGGCCGCTCTCGGCGGCGAGTTTCCATACGTCAGCTTCGGTGGGGTAGGCTTTGCTCAGCTTCGCGTCGTCACAGAACAGTGCATAGGGCATCGGATTGCTCCGGTAAAAATTGATAACGTTCATGGCGGCGTCGGGTTCGCCCCGACGTATTCCCAGACATTTCAAAATTGCGCGACAGCCATCCGGCGACGTCGCGGGGGCGTTCAGCTCACCATCTTGTGAGGCTTGAACAGCCGGCCCTTTTCCGCCACCAGCACCACCGCGAATGCAGTGAGGGTGCAAAGGAAGAGGCCGGTCGCGAACGGCAACAATGTGCCGTCATAGTGTTGGCCGATGACCGTACCGATGGCGATACCCAGCAGCGTGGTCAGCGTACCGTAGAGCGAGGAAGCGGTGCCGGCGATGTGGCCCTGCGGCTCCATCGCCAGTGCGGTGAAATTCGAGAACATCAGGCCGAAGGCGAACATCATCAGCATCGACAGCGCGATGAACAGCCAGAGCGGCACGAAGCCCAGCGCCACGGTGAGCAACATCGCCGCGCCAACACTGACGAAGCCGAGCAGGGCGCCGTGGGAGAGTGAGCGCATGCCGAAGCGATGGACGACGCGCGAATTGAAGAAGCTGGCCGCAGCGACGCCGAAAGCGATGGAGGCGAATGCGAGCGGGAAATACGGCCCGAGATGGAAGATCTCCGTGAACACCTGCTGCGAGGTGAATACGAAGGCGAACAGCGCGCCCTGCAGGATGCCGGCTGCGAGACCGTAACCGATCGTCTGCCGATGGCTGACGGTCTGCCGATAGGCATGGAGCACGTCACGAATGGCGAGCGAGCGGCGTTTGGCGACCGGCAGCGTCTCCGGCATGCGCCAGGCGCTCCAGGCCAGCGTCAGCAGGCCGTACAGCATCAGCACGCCGAAGATGCCGCGCCATTCCGTCAGGACCATCAGGGCCTGGCCGAAAGACGGGGCGATGACCGGCACGGAAATGAACACCATGATGGCGAGCGACATGACACTGGCCATACGGCCGCCGGCATAGCAGTCCCGGACGATCGACACGGCGATCACGCGCGTCGCCGCGGTACCGACACCTTGCAGCAGGCGCGCAAGCAGCAGGATTTCAAACGACGGTGCGAACAGCGCGAGCACGCTCGCCGCGCAATAGACGGCCATGCCGCCGAGCAGGATGGGGCGCCGGCCGTAACGGTCCGACAGCGGGCCGATGGCGAACTGGGCCACGCCGAAACCGAGCAGGAAGACCGAGAGGACGGTCTGCAGGCGGTTGGCATCCGGGACCTTGAAGGCCGCGCCGATATGCGGCAGCGCCGGCAGCATGATGTCCATGGCAAGGGGGTTCAGCGCCATGATCGAAGCGATCACGACGACGAATTCGCCAAATTTCATGGGACGATGCGCGGGTGAAGCCACCGAGGCGTCGGCGTTGATGTCGGTCACAAAACGGTTCCTGAAAGCATTCCCGCCATTAGGGTCTTCATGCTGCAATGCACAAGTTGACTTTCGGCATGGCAGCGTCGCGGAAATCGGCGGATTTCCCCATTTAGTGAATTAATGTTCAGAAAATAGCCGGGGATCGTCGTCCCGGCGGTCTTAAACCCGGGAATTCCCGGCTGGCTCCCGCAGTTTGGCCCGGGTCAGCCGGATTATTTCCAGCAGGATCGCTTCACCCGCATCGGTGAGTTCGTCGGAGGTCATGCGCCGCGAGCTGGTGTCTTGTGCCAGCAGCGGCACATGGACGAAGGCGGCGAGGCGAGGGCCGCTCGGCGCGCGGGTGGCCTCGATGCCGCGCCAGGACAGATAATTGCAGAGATAGCGGCCGGCATCGCGTGAGGGGCGCACGTCAGCGCCGGTCGCGAGGGCGGCCCGGAACAGGCGCGCCGTGTGCGGGCCGAAGTTTCGCGCGCCGGCGCCAGGCACGATGCTGGCGCGGCGTACCGTTGCGTGGCCGGCATCAGGCCACAGCATGCTCACGGCATTGCGCGCACGCGTCTCGATCCGGATATAGGGCGTGCGTGCGGCGAGGCCGAACATCAGCAGGGCATCCGGACGATGGCGTGCGATCAGCTCGGGCAGTTCGCGATCGACGGTGGCGTAGGTGACGTCGAAAATATGCGCGATGCGGGTGACGTCAGCGAAAGCGGGGCGGCGCAGCGTTGCGAGTTTTCGCACCAGCGCCTGTGTCGGATTCACCGGCGCGCCGGGGAAGGGGCCGAAGCCGGTGATGAGGATGCGAGGGGATGTACCGGGACGGTTCAACATTCGCCTCCATGATCACAACGGGGCCCTAACCTCTCCCCGCTTGCGGGGAGAGGTCGCCTGTAACATGCGAAGCATGTGGAAGGCGGGTGAGGGGGACTCTCCACGAACTAGGAGCGAGTGGATAGTCCCCCTCACCCGTCTGGCTTCGCTGCGCTCCGCCAGCCGACCTCTCCCCGCGAGCGGGGAGAGGTTAGGGCGCGCTACTTCAACAACTCCGCGATCGCTTCCGCTGCGACAGCAGGCGTCATCCTGCCATCGGCGACGTCGCGCTCGGTCTGCTTGACCTTGCTGCGTATGGACGGATCGCCGCGCAGGCGCGCTTTCAGGCGATCCTCCAGCATGGTCCACATCCACTTCACCTGCTGCTCGCGGCGGCGGCCGGCGAAATCGCCGGACGCAGTCATGGCGGTGCGATGCGCGACGACTTTATCCCACAATTCGGCGATGCCGGTTTTCGCCAGCGCCGAATAGGTCACCACCGGCGGATGCCAGTGCTCCGAGCGCGGCGCCAGGATATGCAGCGCGCCGCGATAATCCGCGGCCGTGATATTGGCGCGCTTGAGATTGTCGCCGTCGGCCTTGTTGATGGCGATCATGTCGGCGAGTTCGATCAGGCCCTTCTTGATGCCCTGCAATTCGTCGCCGCCGCCGGGCAGCATGAGCGCCAGAAAGAAGTCGGTCATGTCGCACACCGCGGTTTCCGACTGGCCGATGCCGACGGTTTCCACCAGCACCACGTCGAATCCGGCGGCTTCACACAGCAACATGGCCTCGCGCGTCTTCGCCGCGACGCCGCCGAGCGTGCCGGAGGACGGCGAGGGGCGGATGAAGGCGTCGGGATGGGCGGACAGATCGTTCATCCGCGTCTTGTCGCCGAGGATCGAACCGCCGGTGCGCGCCGAGGACGGATCCACCGCCAGCACGGCGACCTTGTGGCCGCGCTCGATCAGATACATGCCGAGCACATCGATGGTGGTCGATTTGCCGACGCCGGGCGAACCCGTGATGCCGACGCGAAATGCACGGCCGGTGTCGGGCAGCAGCGCCTGCACCAGTTCGCGCGCTGCGGCCTGATGATCGGCGCGGCGGCTTTCCACCAGCGTGATCGCACGGGCCAGGGCGGCGCGGCTGCCGGCGCGAAGGTCACGTGCGAGCGCGTCGATGTCGATGGGGGCTCTTGTCACTGCGGCCCCTTGTCGTCGTCCTTCGGCCGCTCGCCGCCGAAGATCGCGCTGCCCTCAGCCGACAGATAGGGCTTGAGTTTGTCCCACGGTACGAAGGCGTCGTAATCGCCTTCCGCATAGGAGCCGTAATGGAAGGAGAGGCCGGAACTCTTGCCGGCCGCCGTCGACGGCGTCAGCGATACCGGCCCGATCTTCAGCAGTTTCGGCTCCAGCGCATCGACGAGGCTCATATCGGGATTGTCATTGTCGCGCTGTTTCTTCTCGACTTTCAGATCGGCGACGACCGCGTCGCGGATCGCCGTCATCGCCGGCCCACCATCGGCGAGCTCGGTGAAGAAGGGGCGGATGCTGATCATCTTGCCGGCCTGCCGATCCCACAGCAGCGTGTCGTTGGCACGATTGGGATGCGCGCCGCCGGTGAAGTTGTAGTCCGCGCGAATGATGCTGACATAGCGGCCCGCGACCAGCGAGCTTTGCGTATATGAGCGCTCGGACTCCCATGGCCGGTTGCGGATGTCGGCGGGCAGATCGCGCATGTCCTTGCGCTGCTCGGCCAGCTCCTTGAGCGTCTTCGCAGCCCAGCCATTGCTGGCGGATGTGAGATATTTCAGCAGCGGGGCATCGGACTTGATCGCGGCATCGAAGAAGACGGCGACTTCGGTGTATTTCGCCTTGAGCTGGATGTCGGGTGTCGGCTCGGCGGCGAGGGCGGCCTCACCGAACAGGAGACAGGTGAGCGCGACCAGCGCAAACGTCTTCAACACCCTTACTCCGCCGCCTCGCTATGGCCCAGCCGTGCATTCAGCTTGTGGATCAGCTCTTCGGCCGCTTCCGAGATCACCGTGCCGGGCGGGAAGATCGCCTCGGCGCCGGCCTTGTAGAGTTCGTCGTAATCCTGCGGGGGGACGACGCCGCCGATGATGATCATGATGTCCTCGCGGCCCTGCTTCTTCAGCGCGGCCTTCAGCTCCGGCACGGCGGTGAGATGGGCGGCGGCCAGCGACGACAGGCCGAGGATGTGCACGTCGTTTTCGACGGCCTGACGCGCAGCCTCATCGGCGGTGGCGAACAGGGGCCCGATATCGACGTCGAAACCGACGTCTGCGAAAGCGGACGCGATCACCTTCTGGCCGCGGTCGTGGCCGTCCTGGCCGATCTTGGCGACGAGAATGCGCGGGCGGCGGCCCTCGGCGTCCTCGAAGGCGTCGATCAGCGCCTGAACTTTCGCGACGTTGTCATTCATGGTGGACGCCTCGCGCTTGTAGACACCGGTGATGGATTTGATCTCGGCGCGGTGGCGGCCGAACACTTTCTCCATCGCATCGGAGATTTCGCCGACGGTGGCCTTGGCGCGGGCGGCATCGATGGCCAGCGCCAGCAGGTTGCCGTTGCCTTCCTTGGCGCTGCGCGTCAGCGCCGCCAGCGCGGCATCGACATCGGCCTGGCTGCGCTCGCTGCGAAGCCTCTTCAATTTGTCGATCTGCAGCCGGCGCACGGTGGAATTCTCCACCTTGAGCACGTCGATTGGGGCCTCGTTGTCCGGCTTGTATTTGTTGACGCCGATGACGGCCTGACGGCCGGCATCGATGCGCGCCTGGGTCTTGGCGGAGGCTTCCTCGATGCGCAGCTTGGGCACGCCGGCCTCGATGGCCTTGGCCATGCCGCCGAGTTCTTCCACTTCCTGGATATGCGCCCAGGCCTTGGTCGCAAGATCGTGGGTCAGGCGCTCGACATAATAGGAGCCGCCCCACGGATCGATGATGCGGTTGGTGCCGGTTTCCTGCTGCAGGAACAGCTGCGTGTTGCGGGCGATGCGTGCCGAGAAGTCGGTTGGCAGTGCCAGCGCCTCGTCGAGCGCATTGGTGTGCAGCGACTGCGTATGGCCCTGCGTCGCCGCCATCGCCTCGATGGTGGTGCGCATCACGTTGTTATAGACGTCCTGTGCGGTCAGCGACCAGCCGGAGGTCTGGCAGTGGGTGCGCAGCGACAGCGATTTCGGGTCCTTCGGATTGAACTGCGTCAGCAGCTTGGCCCAGAGCAGCCGCGCGGCGCGCATCTTGGCCACTTCCATGAAGAAGTTCATGCCGATCGCCCAGAAGAACGACAGCCGCGGCGCGAAACGGTCGACATCGATGCCCGCGGCGAGACCCGCGCGCAGATATTCGACGCCGTCGGCCAGCGTGTAGGCGAGTTCGAGATCCTGCGTCGCGCCGGCTTCCTGCATGTGATAGCCGGAGATCGAGATCGAATTGTATTTCGGCATCTTCGTTGAGGTGTAGGCGAAGATGTCCGAGATGATCCGCATCGAGGGCGCGGGCGGATAGATATAGGTGTTGCGCACCATGAACTCCTTCAGAATGTCGTTCTGAATCGTTCCGGTGAGTTTCTCCGGCGGCACACCCTGTTCTTCGGCAGCTGCGACATAGAGCGCGAGGATCGGCAGCACTGCGCCGTTCATGGTCATCGACACGCTCATCTGGTCGAGCGGAATGCCGGCGAACAGCGTGCGCATGTCGTAGATCGAGTCGATCGCCACGCCGGCCATGCCGACATCGCCCGACACGCGCGGATGATCGCTATCATAGCCGCGATGGGTGGCGAGATCGAATGCGACTGATAGGCCCTTCTGGCCGGCCGCGAGATTGCGCCGGTAGAACGCGTTGGAGTCTTCCGCAGTGGAGAAGCCGGCATACTGCCGGATCGTCCAGGGCTGGTTGACATACATGGTCGGGTAGGGGCCGCGCAGGAACGGCGCGATGCCCGGATAGGTGTCGAGGAAATCGATACCGGCGACGTCGGCCTCGCCATAGCCCGGCTTCACCAGGATGCCTTCGGGTGTGAGCCACGGTTCGCCCTGCGACGGCGCGCCGGCCGCGCGGGTGGCGAAATCGATCTCGGCGAAGTTTGGAATCTTGGTCATGGTCGTTTCTCGAATTCTCGATTGCGTTCGATGAGTCTCTGAACGTTCTTTTTGTAGGTCGGGTCGTCGGACGGGGGCGTTTCAGTTTTCCGCCAGAGTACCACGTCAAGCACTTTCTCAAGTACTGTCGCGATCGGCCACATCAGCAAGTCGAACAACAAACTGCCCATGCGTACGATCCTTGTTGAAACACTTCACCTCAATCATGATCCGGATGCTGATAGCTGAACACTTCCGCGCATTTCTCCGGTCCGTAATTCTGCATCGTGGTCTTGCTCGGCAGGTTCGCCACATTGCCGACCCAGCCGAGGCGCGACTCGCTGCCGAATTGCACCGTCGGCACCACGCGATCCGGGCGGTCGAAGGCGCCGGTCATGATCTCGATATTCGGGCCGCCGATGCGGCGGTAGCTCAGCGGTGTGCCGCATTTGGCGCAGAAGTCGCGCTCCGCAATCGACGATGACTTGAACGCCGACGGCTTGCCGCGGGTCCATGCGAAATTCTCTTTCGGGATATCGGCAAGCGAGGCGAAGGGCGCGCCGGTTGCCTTCTGGCACATGCGGCAATGGCAGATGCTCACCCGTGTCGGCGCAGCCGACAGCGCAAAGCGGATATTGCCGCATTGGCAGCCGCCGGTCAGCACGGGCTTGCTCGCCGTCGCCGTCGCCGTCATCGCTCACTCCCTCAGGCCGAATTCAGTAGATCATGGGCCTGTACCAGCATGGCCAGTGCATCGCCGCCGGCAAAGATGAAATCCCTCACACCTGCGGCACGCAAGGGCGCTTCCAGATCACCGGGGCGGCCTGCCAGATAGATATGTTTTGCGCCGGCGGTTTGCAGCGCCTTGGCGGCAGGCGCAGCCTGGCCGGCATAGAGCTTGTCGGAGGAGCAGATACATACCAGCGCAGCGCCGGAGGCCTGCCAGGCCCTGGCGAGTTCAGCCGGATCGGTGAAGCCGTCACTGTCGACGGCTTCGATGCCGCCGGTCTCGAAGAAGCTCTTGGCGAAGGTCGCGCGTGCGGTGAAATCGGCGGGCGTGCCGAGATTGGCGAGGAACACCTTCGGCCTTGCACCCTTGCGGGCCAGCAGGTGATCCGACTTGTCGCGCAGCGCCTCGAAGGGCGAGGCCAGCCGGATCGGTTCGAGCGGGTTGAACTTGATCTTGTCCTTGCCATAGGGCTTGCCGGGGATCGGCTTGACCTTCAGCACGGTGGCGCGGGCTTCGTGCAGGTTGGGGAATTCGCTGGCGCCGGTCAGCACCTCGCGCCGCTTGGCGATGCTGGCCTGGCGCGCGGCGCGGGTGGCGGCGATCCTGGGCTGGATCAGGTTGTTGCCCAGCGCCGGGAAGGCGCCGCCGGCTTTCTCGATATCCTGGAACTGGGCCCATGCGGCGTCGCACAGTTCGCGGGTCAGCGCCTCGATGCCGCCGGCGCCTGCTGCGGGATCGGAGACCTTGGCGAGGTTCGACTCCTCCAGCAGTATGAGCTGCGTGTTGCGCGCGGCGCGGCGCGCGAAGCCATCGGGCAGGCCGAGCGCCAGCGTATGCGGCAACACGCAGATGGAGTTGGCACCGCCGAGACCTGCGGCAAAGGTCGCCATGGTCGCGCGCAGCATGTTTACATAGGGATCGCGCTGCGTGAGCATGCGCCACGCGGTATCGGCCGCGATGAATATCGGCTTCGGCGTGAGACCGCAGCTTTCCTCGATGCGCGCCCACAGCAGGCGCAGCGCGCGGAATTTCGCCATGGTGAGAAACTGATCGGCGTCGGCTGCAAGACGCGCATAGACCATGCTGCGGGCGGTCTCGAGCGGAATGTTATGGTCTTCCATCGCGCGCAGATAGGAGACCATCACCGCGAGCACGTAAGCCAGCTCCTGCACTTCGGAGCCACCGGCATCGTGGATGATGCGGCCATCGGCGACAGCGAACGGGCCCTTGAAGCCTTGCGCCGCCAGTTTCTTGATGGCGTCGGTGACGGCGGGCGCCATTTCCCACCAGTTATAGGCGCTGGTGCCCCACACCGCGGTGGCGCCAATGGGATCGAGGCCAAAGCGGATATCGCATTTGGCGGGATCGATGCCCTTCGTCTTGATGTAATCGGCCAGATACGTCACGGCCATGCGCGACTGCGGGCCGGCATGGAGCTCGATGCCGATGCCGGCGTCGAGATAGATGCCGTCGAACAGCGTCTCGATGGTCTCGGACGAGGCGACGAGGCCGAAGCCACGCGCGCCATTGGCGCCCTCGAACACCAGCGTCAGCCCTGTGGCACCGTTTTCCAGATCGTGCAGCGCCTGCTTGTTGGACTTCGCGGCATCGGGGTGGTCGATCCGCTGCATGATCTGCCACGGCGCCGCGGGCGGGCGGCCGGCAATCGGCGCAGCATCATGGGCGCGGGGATAGATCGGCTGGATCTTGACGCCGTCATAGGTCTTGCTGATCAGCTTCTCGAATGGCGCGCCTTTCAGCACGCCATCGACGAGCTTGCGCCAGTCGTCATAGGTCGCAGGCGCAAAATCGGCGGCCAGCCGCAGGTCGTCAGTCGCAGTCGACATTTAGGAACTTCACTCCCGGCATTGCTTCGTTGTTGAACCGGAAAATGCCATGCCGAGAAGGGGTTGCCAATGCCTCTTAGGACATGGCCCTGCGCGCTTTTGGCGCGCGGAACAGGAAGCGGGGCTGTTTCCCTCTCCCCGCATTGCGGGGAGAGGGGTGAGGCCGGCGTTCAATCCAGGTCCGGCAGTCGCTCGATGCCGTCGGTTGAGAGGGCCTTCAGATGCTCGCTCACGGTCTTGCCCGATATCACCCGGTCCGGGGCGATCTCGGCCAGCGGCACCAGCACGAAGGCACGGGTGGTGGCGCGAGGATGTGGCAGGTGCAGTTCCGGCTTGGCCATGACCACGTCGTCATAGGCGATCATGTCGAGATCGAGCGGCCGCGGACCCCAGCGCCCCTCGGCAATGCGGTTGCGGCCGAACTTGTGTTCGATCTTGTGCAGCGTGAACAACAGCGCGTGCGGATCGAGATCGGTCTCGATCTCGATTGCGGCATTGACGAAATGGTCCTGCGGCACGTCGCCCACCGGCGGCGTGCGGTAGTCTGCCGAGCGTTCGACCAGCGCGGCCTGTGTCATGCCGCAGATATTGCTGATCGCCTTGCGGAACGTCGTGCGGACATCGCCGACATTGCCGCCGAGCGCGATGAGGACGCTGGCCATGGTCTATGACCTCGTACGGTTCAGTACCACGCCGACATCGTCGAAGATCGCGGCGATCGGTGCGTGCGGCTTGTGCACGGTGACCTTGATGGCGCTGACACGTGGAAAGTCCGCCAGCACGGCGTCGGCGACGGCGCCGGCCGCGCGTTCAAGCAGCTTGTAGTTGGTGTCCTTGAAGGCGGCGATGGCGGTGGCTACCACATTGGCATAGGACACGGTGTCCGCAAGCCGGTCGCTGCGCGCGGCCAGATCGATATCGGTGGTCAGTTCGATATCGATGATGAAGCGCTGCCCGACGACGCCTTCGTAATCGAGCACGCCGTGATGCGCATGCACAGATACGCCCTTGATGAAGATCATGTCGCTCATCTTAATTCCTCGATGGCTGCGGTGACACGCAGGGCCTGAACGGTTTCCGCAACGTCATGGGCGCGGACGATCTTGGCGCCGTGCCGCACCGCCAGCAGGTGCGCGGCGAGCGATCCGCCGATGCGCTGCTGCGGCTCCGACGGCACGACGGTCGATATGAATTTCTTGCGCGAGGCGGCGATCAGCACCGGCAGGCCGAAACTGTTCAACTCGTCGAACCGCGCCAGCGCGATCATGCTCTGCTCAGGTGTCTTGCCGAAGCCGATGCCGGGATCGAGCACGATGTGGCCCGCGGGAATGCCGGCGCTGGCGGCGATCTCCAGCGACCGCGCGAAAAAGTCCTTGATGTCGCGGACGATATCGATGCTGCCATCGACGTCGTTGCGGTTATGCATGACGACGACAGGCGCATTGTGCTCCGCGACGACGCGGGCCATGTCGGGATCGCCCTGCAGGCCCCAGATGTCATTGGCGATGGCCACGCCGGCGGCGAGCGCTTTTGCGACGACGGATGCCTTCATGCTGTCGATCGATACCGGCGTGCCGAGCGCGATGACGTCGGCCAGCACCGGCACGAGGCGTGCCCATTCTTCATCGGCAGTGACCGGCCGGGACCCATAGGGCCGTGTGGACTCGGCGCCGATGTCGATGATCCCGGCGCCTTCGGCGATCATGCGCCGCGCCTGCACCAGAGCGCGCTCGGGGGCATCGAACTGGCCGCCATCGGAGAAGGAGTCCGGGGTGACGTTCAGGATGCCCATCACGGCAGGCACCGGCGATGCCAGCAGCGCGGCCAGCACCGGGTGGGCCGTCGGAGCAGACGTGGTCGGACGCGCGATCATGAGGTCGCTTTGCGCGGTCGGGGGGAGGGAGTCAAGATAGGGCGATGACGCTTTCTTTTCCCTCCCCACGCAAGCGCGGGGGAGGGAGAGGAGCGTCGCTGCTACCTTCTCAATACGAGATCTTCAGCGGCAGCTGGCGGGCCTTCTCGATCAGGTCGCCGACGGACTTCTCGGAGGGCATTACCCGGACCAGCTTGCGCTTGTCATTGGCCTCGCGCATCGCCAGAGCCAGGCGGGCGGGATTGCGGTGGGCTAGTTCGCGCACGGTATTGACGCCGGAGGCACGGAGCAGTTCGGCCTTGGCCTTGCCCATGCCGGGGATGCGCAGATAGTCGGCGAGGTTCGCCCATTCGAGCAGTTGTTGTTCGCTGAACCCGGTCTTGGCGGCGAGTTCCTTGCGGCATTTGGCAGAGTGAGCGGCATCCAGCAGCCCTTCCATGGTGCGGATGCCTGCCTTTTTCAGTTTGGTCGCGGCGAAGGCCGTCAAACCGTCAATCTTGGAGATGGGATATGTCATGATACTCGGACGTATGAAGATACTTGAAGCTTACGCGCGCTGCTGACGTAACAGACGGTCAGGAGAACTGGCTCAGGCCAGGCGTGCCGGCAACGATCTCGTCCATGGCATCGGCGCCGATCTTCTCGCGGCCGAACTTGAACAGTTCGCGCGCGACGCTCTGGATCTCGCCCATGCCGAGGCCAAGACCCATCAGTTTGCTGCCCAGGGCCATGATGCCGCCGCCCATCAGGCTGCTCAGTCCACCACCGCCCTCTGACGATGCGATGGCTGCGTCCGCACCCGGAATTTTTTCGATGAGCGCATTGACCGGCGCGGCCGGTGCTTCCTTGCGCAGGAACCCCAGGATGATGCCGACAGCCTTTTCAGCCACGGCTTCATCGATGCCGACCTTTGCGGTCAGCGCTTTGATCAACTCGTCCATGATGCCCCGCCTCACATCGGTTGAGTGCCGATGCCCTTATGTTGAAAAATGATCTTGAGCCGCTGCGATTCGAATTACAAGCACGCCAACCCGCCCAACGTGCGATTCAGCGTGATCGCGCATCGAGTGTTGCACCAATGCAAGAGCAAACGTGAAATTTTGGTCAATTGTTCGCAGATGCGACAGGGCCGCAGTTTGGAAACAGCAAAACAAATGGCTTGGAGTGTCCGTCGGAATGACGGGCGGGTTTCAGGCGCGGCGGGAACTCTTTGCGTTTCAATCGCTCGTCAAGATGCAGTAAGATCATGGTGAGCCGCAAATTTTTCGAAATTTTTTTCTTGATGCGCGCGACAGAGGCGATCCGATGGCGACCACCGAACTGAAGTCAGGCGATACCGACGACAAGATCTTCATCGGCAAGGGCGACCAACAGGCATGGCTGACGCTGGCCCTCGGCAATCGCCATGGCCTCGTCACCGGCGCGACGGGAACGGGTAAAACTGTATCGTTGCAGGTGATGGCAGAGGGATTTGCGCGCGCCGGCGTGCCGGTTTTCGCCGCGGACATCAAGGGCGACCTCTCGGGCATTGCCGAAGTCGGCGAAGCCAAGGATTTCATCCTCAAGCGCGCCAAGGAGATGGCGCTGACATTTCAGCCCGATCAGTTCTCGACCGTGTTCTGGGACGTGTTCGGCGAGCAGGGGCATCCCGTGCGCGCGACGGTCTCTGAAATGGGACCACTCCTGCTGGCGCGGCTGCTCGATCTCAACGACGTGCAGGAAGGCGTGCTCAACGTGGCCTTCCGCGTTGCCGACGAGAACGGCCTGACCCTGCTCGACATGAAGGATCTGCGCTCGCTGCTCGATGCGATCGTGCCGATGACCGCCAAGAAGGACGAGGTCGATCCACTTGCCGATGTCCGCAAGTCGGCGGGGAGCTTCGGAAACGTCACCAAGGCAACGATCGGCACTATCCAGCGCCAGTTGCTGGTGCTGGAAAACCAGGGTGCCGATAAATTCTTCGGAGAGCCGGCACTTGAGCTGAAGGATTTTCTGAAGACCGACCGCGACGGCCGCGGCATGGTCAATATCCTGGTCGCCGACAAGCTGATGTCGAGCCCGCGGCTCTACGCAACCTTCCTGCTGTGGCTGCTCTCGGAACTGTTCGAGGAATTGCCTGAGGTTGGCGACCTGCCGAAGCCGAAACTCGTGTTCTTCTTCGACGAAGCGCATCTGCTGTTCAACGATGCGCCGAAGGCGCTGCTGGACAAGATCGAGCAGGTGGTGCGCCTGATCCGCTCCAAGGGCATCGGCGTCTATTTCGTGACCCAGAACCCGATCGATGTGCCCGATCGCGTACTCGCCCAGCTTGGCAACCGCGTGCAGCACGCCTTGCGCGCCTTCACGCCGCGCGATCAGAAGGCCGTGCAGGCGGCGGCACAGACCTTCCGCGCCAATCCGAAACTCGACACGGCCACGGTCATCACCGAACTCGGCAAGGGCGAGGCGCTGGTCTCGTTCCTCGAAGGCAATGGCACGCCGGCAATGGTCGAACGCATCATGGTGCGTCCGCCCACCGCGCGGATCGGGCCGATCACGCCTGAGGAGCGCAAGGCCATCATGAATGCCAGCCCGGTGAAGGGCAAATACGACACGGCCATCGATTCCGAGTCCGCCTACGAGATGCTGCAGAAACGCGTCGCGGGCGCCGCGGCAGCGCCGACCGATGCCGGCGGCGGGGCGGGAGGCGGCGGCTTGCTGGGCCAGCTCGGCGCCATCGTCGGCACGATCTTCGGCACCAATACCGGCCGGAACAGGCTCTCCACCGGCCAGGTGATCGCACGCAGCGTGACCCGCAGCGTCACCAACAAGGTTGTCGGCGGCGTCGTTGCCAATATCGGCAAGCAGGTCGGCGGCTCGCTCGGCAGTTCGATCGGCCGCGAGATCGTGCGCGGCGCGCTGGGCGGGATTTTGAAGCGGTAAACGCCGTTCACGAGCCGATATGCGCCGGCCCGCGGCTTTGCAGGTCCGGCGCCATCTGCTACCCACCGCGGTCTGAACGCGCTGCCCTGGCGCGTCGTTGAAGCGGGACAGCGAAGTGACGAAAAGTGACGGCGAAATGCCGGTTTTGCGGTGGCCGTCCTTGCGGCAGCCGCTGGACCTGCTGTTTCTTGCGACCTGCGTCCTGCTGACGGCGGATGTGTTGGTCCCGGAAATCTTCGGTCACGGCAAGACCAAGGACTACGCGCTGTGGTTCTGGGCCGGGCAACAGGTGCTGCACGGCGCGCCGCTCTATGAAGCGAAGACCAATGGCGCGCTGGACTTCATCTATCCGCCGCTGTCCGCGATCCTGCTGGCGCTGCCGAGCTGGTTCGGCAAGGTCCCGCTTTACCTCTTGCTCTCGATTTTGAATTCGGCGGCCTGGGCGATCACCAGCCAGCTCTCCAATGCCATGACCGGCTCGAAGAAGATTCCGGCGGCGTGGCTTGCGGCGCTGCCGGGCTTTGCGACCATCACCTTCGTGTTCGACATGTACGATCTCGGCCAGCCCAATCTGGTGCTGCTGGCGATGATGCTGCTCGGCTTCTGGTGGATGCAGAAGGACCGGCCATGGCTCGGCGGCAGCATGTTTGCGCTGGCGACGGCCATCAAGGTCTTCCCGATTGCAGTGCTGCCCTATCTGATCTGGCGGCGGCACTGGGCTGCGTCCGCCAGCATGATCATCTGTACGCTGCTGTTGCTCTACGTGGTGCCGGCGCCGTTTCGTGGCTTCGAGCGCAATGCTGCCGAGGTGAAGACCTGGTACACCGAAATGGTCGGCTCCAGCTCCGAGAAGGGCTTCGGCCAGCGCGATGAGCAGAACTGGTCCTGGGTCAATCAGTCGATCATCGCGATGACGCATCGCCTGGTGCGGCCGATCGACTATTTCCAGGACGATCCCAAGCGCGGATCGGCCACGATGAATGTGATCGATGTCAGCTACAAGACAGCGAACCTGATCGTGCTCGCAGTCTCCGGCCTGATCGGCCTCGGTTTCATCGGGTCGTTGCTGCCGCGATCGAAACTCACGCCGCGCTCGCGAGCCGAAGAACTCGGCGTCCTGTTCTGCCTGATGACGGTGGCATCGCCGCTGGCGCGGCAATATTATTTCATGTGGCTGTTCCTGCCGCTCACGGTGCTGATGCATCGCGCCGCCGATGATCCCAGGCCGAATGTGCGGACCGGCACATGGTTGCTGCTCGGCGTCGTCGGTGTGCTGCTGGCGCTGTCGATCCCGGTTTTTTCGCCGGTGCTGCAGGCCTGGGGCAATAATCTGCTGGCGACGGCCATCCTCGCAGGCGGATTGATCTGGCATATGCACCACCCGCCGGTGCTGCTAGATTCCGCGGACGTTCCGGACCACATCAGTTAAGGAAACTTGCCCATGCCCAACGCGCAGCTTGCCTCCGTTCTCGATCGCGTCGATGCCGATTTCGACAACAGTCTGGAGCGGTTGTTCGCGCTGCTGCGGATCAAGTCGATCTCCGCCGATCCGGCTTTCGCTGACGACTGCAAGGCGGCGGCAAAGCATCTTGCGGGCGAGATCGAGGGCCTGGGCTTCAAGACCGAGGTGCGGCCGACCGCAGGCCACCCGGCCATTGTCGCCACCGCCAAGGGCAATACCGGCAAGCGCCCGCATGTGCTGTTTTACGGCCATTATGACGTGCAGCCGGTCGATCCGCTGAATCTGTGGCATCGCCCGCCATTCGAGCCGCTCGTCACCAAGCACGCCGATGGCCGCGACATCATCGTCGCGCGCGGCGCACAGGACGACAAGGGCCAGCTCTCCACCTTTGTCGAGGCCTGCCGCGCCTGGGTGAATGTCACGGGCGCGCTGCCGATCGATCTCACCATCTGCATCGAAGGCGAGGAGGAAGTCGGCTCGAAAAACTTCGTGCCGTTCCTGGAAGCAAACAAGAAGGATCTCGCGGCCGACTTCGCCGTGGTCTGCGACACCGGCATGTGGGACCCCAATACCCCGGCGATCACCACCTCGCTGCGCGGCCTCGTCTATGAGGAAGTGAAGATCACCGCGGCCAATCGCGATCTGCATTCCGGTATCTATGGCGGCGGTGCGCGCAATCCGATCCGCGTGCTGACCAACATTCTCGGCAAGCTGCATGACGACAACGGCCGTATCACCATTCCCGGCTTCTATGATGGCGTGAAGGATCTGCCCGCCGATATTCTGGCGCAGTGGAAGGGTCTCGGCCTCACCGCGGAGACGTTCCTGAAACCAATCGGCCTGTCGATCCCCGCCGGCGAAAAAGGCCGCGAACTGATCGAACAGATCACCTCGCGTCCGACCTGCGACATCAACGGCATCGTCGGCGGCTATACGGGTGAGGGCTCCAAGACCGTGATCGCCTCGCATGCATCTGCGAAGGTTTCGTTCCGCATCGTTGAAGGGCAGGACCCCGGCAAGATCCGCGACGCGTTCCGCAAATTCGTGACCGATCAACTGCCGGGCGACTGCACCGCTGAGTTTCTCGATCACTCCAATGCGCCGGCCATCGCGCTCTACTGGAACATGAAGCCGCTGGCGGCAGCGCGCGATGCGCTCACCGACGAGTGGGGCAAGCAGGCGCTCTTGATCGGCTCCGGCGCATCGATCCCGATCGTCGCCGATTTCAAGCGCACGCTGGGGCTGGACTCGCTGCTGATCGGTTTCGGTCTGGATGACGACAACATCCATTCGCCGAACGAGAAGTATGACCTCAAGAGCTTCCACAAGGGCATCAGGTCGTGGGCGCGGATCATTGCTGCGCTGGCGGATGTGAAGAAGTAAACCGCCCGTTCGTCATTCCGGGCCGTTCGCGCCCAGGAATGGCAGGGTTGGCTGCGCGTTGACCCACATCAAGGCTTGCGTCAGGCTTTCCTGATCGAAAGACAAAAAAGGGAGAGAGCGCCATGTCCGCAACCGAGATCGCCAATACTCATTTCTCTGCCGCCATGGCGGCAGCACAGGCCGCAGGGGTCGATCAGGACAGCGTCTGCCGCTCCCTGATGAATCTCGTGGTCTCGAAATATCTCGAAACCAGGAGTGTGACTGACGTGCAGTCGGAGCTGCGTTTCGTTGCCGACAATTGCGATCCGGACACGGATTTCGCGTTCATGCGGCCGTGATGCCAAGAAAAAACGCCGCCCGGAATTGGACGGCGTTTTGAATCACTGTGTAGAGGTATGTAACCTCTCTATAGCACCAAATCTCAGGTCTTGTAAGACGGATCGCGGCGGTCGAGCTTGCGCAGCATCGGCGGCCAGACCAGCTTGGTGGAGCGCAGCTCCGACCTTTCGGGGTTCGAGACCAGTTCGGCATTTTTGTCGATCACGATCTGGTCGACCGGATAGGCGGTCGGGCCGAGCATCCGGGTGCGGACCTGCATGGTGCAGGCACGCTCCAGATAATACATGCGCTCGAAGGCCGAGGCGACCGAGCGGCCGACGGTCAGTGTGCCGTGATTGCGCAGCAGCATGGCGTTCTTGGTGCCGAGATCCTTTTGCAGGCGGGGGCGCTCGTCGTGATCGAGCGCGACGCCTTCATAGTCGTGATAGGCGAGGTCGGGGATCACGAGCTGGGCGGTCTGGTTCAACGGCTGCAGGCCCTCCATGCAGGAAGCGACCGCGGTGCCGTCCGGCGTGTGCAGATGCATCACGCAGCCGGCATCCTCGCGCACTTCGTGGATTGCCGAATGGATGGTGAAGCCGGCCGGGTTGATGCTGTAGTCGCTTTCGGAGAGCTGGTTGCCGTCGAGATCGACCTTGACCAGCGACGATGCGGTGATCTCTTCGAAGATCAGCCCATAGGGGTTGATCAGGAAGTGATGCTCGGGGCCGGGCACGCGGGCGGAGATGTGGGTGTCGATGAGATCGTCCCAGCCGTAGAGCGCAACGAGACGGTAGGCAGCGGCGAGATTGACGCGCTGGGCCCACTCGGCCTCGCTCATGGTGGACTGGACTTCCTTGAGGCGGGCTTCCGCTGGCGACATCTAAGTTCTCCCGGACTGGCTGGCAGTGTTCTGGCGTTTCGCTGATGCGAGCGTAGTCCCGCTCCGGCGGGGCGGCAAGCCGGCCGGTTTGCGGGCCAGTCATGCTTTCCAGGCGGCAAAAGGCCCGATCACGACATTCAGGAACTGAAACGCGCGCGATAGTCCTGCGGCGTAGCGGAAATCGTTCGCAGGAAGCTGCGGCGCATGGTCTGCTCGGAACCGAAGCCGCAGCGTTGCGAGATCCGTTTCACCGGCAGTTTCGTTTCCGGGAGCCGCCGCCGCGCGGCGTGGCGGTGTCGCGCAGGACCTGCCCGATGATGGCGGCGGCCTTGTCGATCTCCTGCTCGTTCCAGGCGGCGAAACCCATGAACAATCCCTGGTCGCTCGCCGGGCCGGTGAAATGTATGGAGAGCGGGCGGGCTGTCACGCCGAGCTTGGCCAGTCGCGCCGAAATGGTGCGGTCGTCGTATTGCGGATTCAGATAAGCGAGAAGCTGCATGCCGCCGGCCGGTGGTTCGATCGTCAGGTGATCGCCGGCATGCGTGCGCAGTGCCTGCAACAAATGATCGCGCCGGCCGCGATAGACGCGCGTCATCTTGCGGATATGTGCCGCGAAATGGCCGTCGTCGATGAACTCGGCCAGCGCATCCTGCACCGGCGCCGGCACGATATGGCTGCCGTGGCGCTGCGCCTTTTCGAACAGGTCGGCGAGGTCCGGCGGCACGATGGCGTAGCCGCTGCGCACATCCGAAAACATCGATTTCGAAAAGGTGCCGACATAGAACACGCGGTCATTGTCATCGAGGCCCTGCAGGGCGGCGACAGGGCGGCCGTCATAGTGGAATTCGCTGTCGTAGTCGTCCTCGACGATCGCCGCGCCGATCTCATTGGCAAAACCGAGCAACTGTTGCCGACGGCTCACCGGCATCAACCGCCCGGTGGGATGCTGATGCGACGGCGTCACGAAGATCAGCCGTGGACGATCGCGGCGGCCCCTGAACACGAGGCCGCCGCGATCCAGCGCAATGCCGCGCACACTGGCGCCAGCCGCATCCAGCGCCGCGCGGGCGCCGCCATAGCCGGGGCTCTCCACCCAGGCGAGATCGCCGGCATCAAGCAGCACGCGGGCGATCAGTTCGAGGGCGGCCTGCGCCGACGGCATGATGATGATCTGCCGCGCGTCGGCCCTGACACCGCGATGCTCAACGAGATGGCGGAGCAGGACGGTGCGCAGCGATGTGCGATTGATGGCGGGATCGCCGGTGGGCGCGCGTCGCGCCGCGCGGCGCAGGCAGCGCGCCCAGATGTCATGGGGGAACAGCCTGGCATCGGCCAGCACCGTGGCCAATGGCTGCGGCGGGCCGCTATTGACGAACGGCCAGTCTGATTTTCGCACGCGCTCGGCCCAGCGCGACAGGGCGATGGGTTTGGCTTTCTTGGCTGCAATGTTGCGCCCGGTCAGCAGCGCCTTGCGCTCGGCGGCGGCTACCGTCGGGCGTCGTCCCTGCGCGATCTCGAGATAGCCTTCCATCGCCAGCTGGTCGATGACCGCCGAGACGGTGTTGCGCGCGAGGCCGAGCTGTTTCGCGCAATCGCGGCTCGAGGGCAGGCGATGGCCCGGCGGCAGCGCGCCGCTCAGGATCCCCGTGCGGAGCTGATCGTAGAGCTGCCGCGTCAACGTCTCGCTGCTCGCGGACCCGCGTTCGAGATCGATCAGCCCCGCGAGAATGTCGCCCATCAACTGGCTCAGTCATTTTTCGTGAAATGGATCTTTGATTGGGGCCAGTAAAACCTAGTGTCGTGCCTCTGTCGAGTGCGCCATGCACCGATGCCGCGAGATGAAGCCATGTCCGATCATCCCCTGTCGCGCCGTACGGCGCTGCTCTTGTTTGCTGTCGTGGTCACCATGTGGGGGCTGAACTGGACGCTGACGAAATTTCTGGTGCAGCACCTTCCGCCGCTCTGGTCGGTGGCCATCCGCGCCGTGGTTGCCACGCTCGCTCTGGCAGCCATCACGCTGGCGCGCCGGCAACTCATCGTGCCGCGCCGCGGCGATCTGCCTGTGATCGTCAGTGTCGCGCTGCTGCATATGAGCGCGTTTTCGGCGCTGGTTGCCTTCGGCCTGCAATTCGTGCCGGTCGGGCGCTCGATCGTGCTCGGCTATACCACGCCGCTGTGGGTCGCGCCGGCCGCCTGGCTGCTGCTGCGCGAACCGGTCCCGCGAGAGCGCCTGTTCGGCATTGTGCTCGGGCTTGCCGGGATCGCGGTCATGTTCAATCCGGCGGCATTCGACTGGAGCAATGGCAATGCGCTGATCGGCAGCGGCTTGCTGTTGCTCGCGGCGTTGTGCTGGGCGGCAAATATCGTCTATGTGCGCGGCCACCGCTGGGTCTCCGAGCCGTTCCAGCTGGTGTTCTGGCAGGCGCTGCTCGCAAGCGTCCTGCTGACGACGCTGGCGCTCATGCGCGAAGGTGTCCCTGATATCGCCTGGACGCGCGCACTTGTCGGCGCTCTGCTGTTCGGCGGAATCTTCGGCACGGCGCTGGCGCATTGGGCGATGGTGATCATCAACCGCAGCCTGCCGGCGACCATCACGTCGCTCGGCCTGCTGGCGACGCCGGTGATGGGCGTTGCGATTTCCGCGCTTGTGCTGGGCGAGGCGATCGAGCTGTCGCTGATCGCCGCCATGGCGATGATCCTCGGCGGAATTGTCATCGGAACGATGTCGCGCCGGACGCCGGATGTCGCGCGGCCTATCCCAGCTGCTGCCCAGCCATCTCGCCAATCGCCTTGAACACCGTCTCCAATTGCGGCGGCGTCGGCGCGCCGCCCTGCGTATAGGCGGCGATGACGACGGGCTGGTCGGGCTTCGGCCAGGCCACGGCGATGTCGCCGGCGGCGTCCTTGCCGTTATTGCCGGTCTTGTCGCCGATCTTCCATGTCTTCGGCAGGCCGGCGCGCAGGCGCTTGTCGCCGGTCTTGCAGTTCACCATCCAGTCGATGAGCTGATCGCGCGAGGCTGATGTCAGCACGCCGCCGGTCACGAAGCGTTTGACGTTGCCGGCCATCGCGGCAGGCGTGGTCGTATCCTGCGGATTGCCGGGACGTGACCGGTTCAGCAGCGGCTCGTTGTGATCGAGGCGCGAGACGCCGTCGCCGGTCTTGTTCCAGAAGGCGGTGAGAGCGGCCGGACCGCCGACACGCGCCAGCAATATGTTGGCGCAGGTGTTGTCGCTGAGTTCGACGATGGCCTTGCACATGTCTGATACGGAGAGTGCGCCTCTGGCGAGATTGTCGCGCGCGACCGGTGCATATTCGAGCAGGTCCGCAGCGGCATAGGAGATCATCCGGTCGGGTTTGTCCTCGCCGCGATCGATGCGGGCAAGAACGAAGGCGGCGAGCGACGCCTTGAACGTACTGCACATCACAAAGCGCTCATTGGCGCGCCATGCGATCTTCGCGCCCGTTTTCAGGTTTTCGGCATAGACGCCGATCCGTCCACCGGTGTCGCGTTCATAGGCCTGCAAGGCCGTCGGCGCATCCTTCGCCTTTTCTTTTGCGAGAGCGGGCCACACTGCGAGCGCCGGCGCAGCCGCCAGCAAAGTCCGTCGATTTATGATCATGGCGTGTCATTCGCGGAGGAAGAGGGAGAATTGATGGCCGGGGATTTGGGAAGTCCGTAATTTCGCCGGGGAGGGGTTTGCGTTACACTCTGATTCTGGCGCGGCCCACGCCTCCCCCCTCCAACGGGAAAGTATCCATCATACCGGGCTCGCTCATCACCGAACCAACTGTTCGAGCATCAAGCATAAGGAGGGGTTGTGACAACGCTCGCACCAGGAGGTTCTCGCGATGCGTCTTTCTGCGCCTGTCTATCAATTGAAGCGCAAGGCCAGGCTTCTTTCCCGCACCGCTGATATTCCACTGCATGAGGCGCTCGACCGGATCGCCGTGCAGGAGGGGTTCGGCGCATGGAGTCTGCTTGTCGCCCGGATGTCGGCGGTCACGCCGGCGGCGAAACTGTTTGCGCAACTGTCTCCCGGCGATCTCTTGCTGATGGGCGCGCGCCCGGGCCATGGCAAGACGCTGATGAGCCTGAAGCTCGCCGTGGAAGCCATGCAGTCAGGCCAGCGCAGCGTGTTCTTCTCGCTGGAATACAGTGAAAAGGAAGTGCTGGATCGCTTCCGCGCCATCGGTGTGGAGCGGGAGCGTTTCGATGGTCTGTTTGACTTCGACAATTCCGACGACATCAGCGCCGACTACATCGTCAGGAAACTGGCTGACGCACCGCGCGGCTCGCTCATCGTGATCGACTATCTGCAACTGCTCGATCAGAAACGCGAGAACCCGGCATTGATGGCGCAAGTGCGCGCACTGCAGTCTTTCGCCAGGGAGCGCGGGCTGATCTTCGTCTTCATCTCGCAGATCCACCGGTCCTACGATCCGGCGGTGAAGCCATATCCCGATCTGGAGGATGTGCGATTGCCCAATCCGGTCGACCTCGGCCTGTTCAGCAAGACCTGCTTCCTGAACAATGGCGACGTCCGGTTTCGGGCGGCGCGCTGACGCGCGCGTGAAACGCTGTCATCCCGGCGCTTGACGCGCCGGGCTTCCTACGGCGCGGGGATCGCCAGCAGGCTGGAAATGCTGCTGCCGCGGATGTCGTAGACGCGGGCGAAGATGACGTCGTCGCGCTTGATCTCGGCGATCACGGGAGCGGTGAGGCCCTTGCAGTAGAACTCGCCGAGCGTCATCGCGAAGTCGGCCGACTGGCTGTCCCAGCCGATGGTGAAGTCGGGACCGAGGGCAACCTGCGCCGGGCGCTGCGGGCCGCACACGGCGACCTTCCACTTGCGGCCGGCCGGCGGGCTTTCCTGTCGCTCGGTGATCTGCTCCTTCAGCGCGTCCGACGCCTGCTTCAGCGCGAGGCCCCAGTAATCGAGCATGTAGAGCGCATCGGCCTGGCGCACGGTGCCGGCGATGTAGTTGAAGTGGGTGTACTGATACGGATGCAGCCGGATCATCTCGGCCATCGGCAGCATCAGGCCGAAGGAAAATACGGCGACGGCCGCCGCCTGCGCGCCGCGATGATTGACGCGCAGCCAGTCCATCGCCCAGGCAAAGGCGGCGCCGCCGAGCACGGCCATCGGCGGGATCACGAAGATGAAGTGCCGGATGCCGTTATACAGCGCCGGGCGCTTCACCATGGCGATCGCCAGCGGCAGCATGGCGGCGAAAGTGAGCATCAGGAGAATGGTCTTGCGACGCGCTGGCACGCTGTCGCGCGATAGCGACATGATGGTCAGCGCGATTCCGCCGAAGGTGAGGCTGAGCAGCACTTCCGGAAGCTGCAGCGCGAACAGCGTCGGCAGATAGGACCACGGCATGTCCGGCACCGAGATCATCGCGCCGTCGAACATCTCCTTCCACGGCTTCTCGAAGAAGTGAGAGAAGTAGCCCAGGGCGCGCAGCGGATTGGCGGGCTCGAGGATCGACCACGGCCATATAAGCCCCATGATCAGATAGCCGAAGGCGAGGCCCGGCAGCATGACGTAGAGCACATGCAGCAACCGATGCGCGCTCTCGCGCACGCCATTGGTGCGGACATCCTCGATCCACAGAGGCATGAAACCGATCACTGCGTAGATCAGCGTGAGGCCGGCGAGAATACGGCAGCCGATCGCGCAGCCGGCGCCGAGGCCCAGGATCAGGACGGTGCGCGGCGACGGATTCGGATATTCCTGTGCAAGACGCACCAGCCCGAGCATCAGGATGACCATCGCCACGGCGAAGGGCGCATCCTTCGGATTCATGAACATATGGCCGTAGAACGTCGGACACAGCGCCAGCAGCAGGAGCGTGGCGAGGCCGCCCACGGGGCCGGCGACGCGACGGCCGAGTCGCCAGGTGACGGCGAGGCCGATAATGCCGACGATCGCGCCGAGCAGGCGTCGCGTCTCGAACAGCTCCAGCGGGATGATCTTGTGCAGCAGTGCGGCTGCCATATCGAAGCCGCCGCCATACATGAAGAGATTGGCAAACGACAATGCGCCGGTGTCGGTGAAGCCCGACCCGTACATCTTCAATAGAAGATCGGCATACTCGGCGTGAGTATAATCGTCCCATCCGAGACCATAGTCCCGGAACGTGAAGCTTGCGACGATGCTGACAACGACAAGCGCCAGGATGGCGAGGTCGTCACACGTCCGTTCCACCGAGCGCCTTACTGGCGTGTCGATGGCCGCAGTCGTAATCGATGACATGGCGATGGATAACCCGGTGTCCCCAATGGCTCGGCTTTAGCGCTCTTTGAGCCTCGTTTCCCCGGCATCGATATAGCGCACTTCTCTTTTGAAGTAATTGAGAATTGTGGCTGAAATTTCTTAATGCGTTGCAACAAACAGGACAAGGTAAAAGCTTTACCGTTTAGCGATCAAGCGGCGTGGGCTTCCCAAATCCGTTGTCTCCGGTGGAAGAAAACTCTCCCAAAACGTACCACCGGGCGGATGTACAAGGGATGAATGCAAAATGCCGTTTGGCGGTGCACGCAATATGACGCTATCGTGGCGCCCGTGACGAGACTCGCGAGGTGTCCGTCGAGGAGTTCGAAGACTATGAAATTGCTGCTGATTGCCGGGATCGGGGTCATTCTGGCGGGCCTTGCCGCGATCGGCTTCGGAATTCCGGTCAAGGAATTCGGGTTCGGGAACACGCTGATCCTGACCGGAACTGTCGGGGCCTGCACCGGCCTGATCATGGTCAGTATGGCGCTGGCGGTCGGGGAGCTGAAGAAGTTCCGGCCGCAGGGCGAGATCGATGAACCGGTTCCGTCGCCCCGGCTGCCGCGCCGGGAACTGACCCTGCCGCCAGTCCCGCCGGAGGGCGCCGAGGAGGCGGATGGCGCGCCCGCGCCGGGCCCGCTGTTCAGCCGCGACCAGCCGGCCGCGCGGCCGGCCGGTCCCGAGCCCGGTGTGCCGCCGTGGCAGGACGAAGTGCTGCGTGACCGCGAGCGGCTTGCCACCGCCGCCGAGGCACCGGCACCGGAGGAGCCGAAGCGCCGCAATCTGCTGTTCCAGTCGTCGCGCCGCGAACGGGAGCGGGCCGAGGCCGCTGCCGCATTGGAGGCGGCAAAGCCGACGCCGGAACAGCCCGCCGAGCAGCCGAAGAGTTTCGAGGATGCCTGGCCGCAGCCTGACCGGTCGCGCTCGGATGCGATTCGCCGCGCCGCGCGTACGTCGTCCGCGGTGAGTGACAAGCTGCCGGATGCCGCGCTAATTCCGGATCGCTACGTTCCGCCACCGCCGGCCGAAGAGCCGCCGCAGGCATCGGGCGTCACCGTGCTGAAATCGGGCGTCGTCGATGGCATGGCCTATTCGCTGTATTCCGACGGCTCCATCGAGGCGCAGATGCCCGAAGGCATGATGCGCTTCGCTTCGATCGACGAGTTGCGCGAACATCTCGACAACAGGGGCTGACGCCGCTCAGCCCGTTCTGCCGTTGGCGCTCACTTTCAGCTGATCTCGACTAATCTTGCGTGCAGAATAAAATCGGTGCGCTATACGTTGCTGTTGCCCGCGCGGCTGCAATTCCCGCATAATTGCCAAGTAAAATGCGGCTCCAATCCTTGAAAGACGATAGCGCCATGAATGACATCGCCGGCAAGAGCTTCATCGATCTCACGGCGACGATCGTGTCGGCCTATGTCGGTCACAATCCGACCCCGGCCGCTGAACTGCCGGCGCTGATCGGTCAGGTTCATGCGGCGCTGGTTCGGGTATCCAGCGGCCGACCGGAAGTCGCTGCGGAGCCAGCGAAGCCGGCGGTATCCGTCAAGAAATCCATGACCGCCGAATATCTGGTCTGTCTCGAAGACGGCAAGCGCTTCAAGTCGCTGAAGCGCCATCTGCGGACGCAGTATGCGATGACGCCTGAGCAGTATCGGGAGAAGTGGGGTCTGCCGGCCGACTATCCGATGGTTGCGCCGAACTATGCGGTGGCGCGTTCGCAGCTCGCCAAGAAAATGGGGCTGGGCCAGCAGCGCCGCCGGCGGAAGTGATCCGGGCCAGCGATCCGCCCAAGTGGTACGCTCAAGTAAAACCAAGCAATAAATTCGGGTTCCGGCCTCAGGAACCAATATAGAACAAATCAGAGACGAAGAAAGTTCTACGTCTGGATGCGGGATAGATCTCCCGCCACGCACAATTGGTGTGTGACAAGACAGGCAAGCGAGACGTGAACTTTCAAGCGGACGTCGATGCCATCCAGCGCATCGGTGCCGGACCGCAAATTCCCGAAGTGATCTGTCGCACGACGGGGCGACGCCCGCGGGTCGTGGCCGAGGACGACGAAGAACTCTTCGCCGCCGGCAACCCGCTTCATTTTCACCAGGCCGCGGTTTTGAGTGATTGACCGAAGCCGTTGGCTCTTTTGAATAAAAGCCCAAGAAGGAATAAAGTCTAAGATTCTGCTTGCGGTTCTGTCTCGGGTGTGTGCTTATTGTCCTAAATGGAGTCGCCCCGATGAAAGCATCCCGCAACACCACGAAGCATCCAGACCATATCGATGGCCATCGGGCCCGGCATCTGTCGCTCGACACGCGGCAGATCCTCACCGAGGACGGCATCGCCAGCGTCCTCGTCAATGACGGCGAAAGCCCACTCGGCTGGCTGGCCCGGCGCAAGGGCCGTGATGGCCGCAGCATGATCAGCCCGCATCAGTTCATCGCCGGCGAAAGGCTGCGCGCCGATTTCACGCGCGGTAACATGGCGCCGCGCATGACGGCGAACTGGGCCGCGCCCACCGGCGGCCGACCACGCGGCGCCGGCAGCAGCCCCGGCGAGATGACGGACATGATGGTGACGTCGCGCCAACGCGTCAGTCAGGCGCTGGATGCCTGCGGACCTGAGTTTTCAGGGGTTCTGATGGATGTGTGCTGTTTTCTGCGCGGTCTTGAAGACATCGAGCGCGAACGCAACTGGCCGGCGCGCTCCGCAAAGGTCGTGCTGCAACTCGCGCTGGATCGCCTCGCGCGGCATTACGGTTTTGCCAGCGAGGTCAGGGGGCAGGCATCGAAAGTGCGCACCTGGCTCGCAGATGATGCGGCGTTCGAAAGCTAGCTCGCCGCCGCCAGGGTCTCGGTGGCGTCCCGGCGGATGCGCTCGACCATGGCGCGCAGGCCGTTGGAGCGTTGCGGCGTGAGGTGTTCCTTGAAGCCGAGTTCGTTGAATACCTTGATGGCGTCGGTGGCCAGAATGTCCTCGGCCTTGCGGCCCGAATACAGCGTCAGCAGGATCGCGATCAGCCCGCGAACGATATGCGCGTCGCTGTCGCCGAGATAATTCAGCACCGGCGCACCGTGGTCGCGGGCGACCTGGCGCGACAGCCAGACCTGGCTCGCGCAGCCACTGACCTTGTTGGCGGCGGAATGTTCCTCGTCCGGCATCGGCGTGAGAGTACGCCCGAGTTCGATGACGTACCGGTAGCGGTCGTCCCAGTCCTCGAGTAGCTCGAAATTATCGCGGATATCGTCAATCGTGGTCATCGGAACCTGCAAGCAATGTCAGGCCCTATATAAGGATCAACAGCGCCGAAAGCGACCGTCGTTTGCGGTAATTATCCGCCGAAATCAGCCGTTTATGGAGCAGCCGTGGGCGGCTGCCACTCGACCGCAAGGTCATCCTGGGTGAGTGTGTCAGGCTTGACCATGGCGACCGCACCCTGGTCCTCGTTTTCGCCACCGATCGAGCCGGTGGTATCCGGCTTCTTCTCGGTGATGATCTGGTAGATCTTCTTCGCGCCGTCCTTGGCGCGCTCGCCGATCACGGTGGCGGCATGGCCGCCGACTTCGCAGGTGGCCGGTTGGCGCTTGCAGAATTGAGCCATGTCGGACATCGCCGCACTCGCAGCCGATACCGCATCGGAAGCGCCGATCTGCGGCAGCTTGTCCGACTCCGGCGTCTTGTCCCTGGGCAGCAGCACGAGCACGAGCCCGAGCCAGAATGCCATGCGAAGCAGGAAGAACATCGCGAACCCCGTTAGTCTCTTCGAACCGTTGCGATTTGTCGCAATTGGGATCGAAGTTAGCAGCAGTCGATAAATTGCAAGTATTTGCGATGCGGTTAAATCGACGAAAATTCGCTTCATTCGGTTTGGCGTAAATTTTCCATTGATGATCTGTTCGTGCGTTTTCCGACACGATGTTGGGGATGCACACTTTCGAAACCATATGGACGCGGCCATGGAAACTACTCGTTCACCATCGTTGCCGAATGAAAATGCGAAAACTCCTCTTAAATCAGCGCTTGCGCATCAGGCATGGCGATCGCGGCGGTCACTTTAGCGTTCGCTTAATGTCGCTCTGACACGTTGGCGCAACGATAGAAGGAGGCGTTTCGGCGCGTCTGAATTTGACGATCAAGCCGAAGCGAGAGCAGTGACAGTATCGACCATCATCCGCGACTGCCTTGATGCCATGCTGCACCCTTCAGTGCGCTACGATGCGCTGACGAGCGCGCGTCATCGCGCCTTCATGGCGCCGCGTCTGCTCGGCAGTCTCGCGGCCTTCGCGGCTTTTCCTGTCTATCTCGCGATGCGCGGTGCGCCGAACGCGATCGAGGTTGCGGCCTTCGCCTGGCTGATGGCGCCGATCCTCGTGTCGTATTTTCTGTCGCGCACCGGTCGCTATGAGAGCGCACAGGTGTTGTCGTCCATCGCGCTCGCCGGCCTCGTGATGATGATGGCGATCTCCACTGGCGGCATCAACTCGTTTGCGGCGATCTGGCTTGTGGTGGTGCCGATCGAGGCGGCACTCTCGGCTTCGCGCCGGATCGTTGCCTTTGCCTCGGCGCTGGCGCTGTCCTGCGTCGGCATCCTCATCGTGCTGACCAGCCTTGATTGGTTGCCCGCATCCGAAGCCGGTGTCGCCGGCCATGGTGTGTTCATGGCGTTCGGGATTGCCTCCGCCACCATCTATGCTGCCGGTCTGGCTTTCGGCGCGGAGTCGCTCGCGCGCACCAGCGTCTCGCTGCTCTATGTCGAGGAAGACCGCTATCGCCTGCTGGCGCGGAATATGAGCGACGTGATCTCGCGTCATCGTCACAATGGCGCCGTGCAGTTCATTTCGCCTGCGGCTGAGGCACTCATCGGCGCGCCGGTGCAGCGGCTGCTCGGCCATGGCCTGTTCGACCGCGTGCATGTCGCGGATCGCCCGGCCTATCTCACGGCTTTGTCCGACGCCGCACGTGGCGGCGAGGCCCGCAGCGTCGAATTCCGTCTGCGCCGCGATGTCGTGCGCAGCAATGAGCGCCTGCGCCCATCGGGGTTCGAATTCATCTGGGTCGAAATGCGCTGCCGCCCGATGGAGCAGGGCGCCGATACGTCAATGCCCGCCGATGCGGAAGTCGTCGCCGTGCTGCGCGATGTCACCGACCGCAAGCTGCAGGAAGAGGCGTTGGCGCAGGCCCGCATCGAGGCCGAACGTGCCGATGCGTCCAAGACGCGTTTCCTCGCCACCATGAGCCACGAACTGCGCACGCCGCTGAATGCCATTATCGGCTTCTCGGACATGCTGGTGCAGGAAGAGCTGATGATGCTCGATGCGGCCAAGCGCAAGGAGTATGCGCAGCTGATCAACGATTCCGGGCAGCACCTGCTGTCGGTGGTCAACGGCATTCTCGACATGTCGAAGCTGGAAACCGGAAATTTCGAGATTTCGCCGGAACCGTTCGCGCCGCGTCCGGCGCTGATCAATTGCTGCAATCTGCTGGCGCTGAAGGCCCGCGAGAACGGCATCGATCTCATCACCGATGCGCCGAAGGATCTGCCTGAGGTCAACGGCGACCCGCGCGCATTCCGGCAGATCCTGCTGAATCTCGTATCCAATGCCATCAAGTTCACCGAGCGCGGCGGCAGCGTCACCGTGGCTGCGGGCGTCGAGGGTTCACGCTTGATGCTGCGCGTCAGCGATACCGGCGTCGGCATCGCATCGGACGATCTGGCACGCATCGGCGATCCGTTCTTCCAGGCCGGCAAGACCTATCAGCGGCGCCACGAGGGCACGGGCCTTGGTGTGTCCATTGTGAAGAGCCTCGTCGGCATGCATGGTGGCGAGATGCAGGTGCAGAGCCGGATCGACGAAGGTACCACCATCACGATCGCGCTGCCGCTTGAGTTTACGCCGCAGGCCGAACGCGCCAGCAATATCGCGACCTTGAATCCTGCGGTGCGCGCCGCGCCAATCGACCAAGCCCATCAGGTGAAGAAGAGTGCCTAAAGCCAGTTCCAAAGCGACCAAGTCCAAACGCGGGCGCGCCGTCGCCATCGTCGATGAGCCCGCCGAGCGCGGCATCGTGTTGCGCGTGCTGCTGCACAGCCCGAAGGACATGGTCGCCGGTCTGATCGCATTCGCTGCGGTCAGCGCGATCATTGCCAATGCGGTCTTCCTGCAGAAGGGCCATCATCCGTCGCCGATGTTCGGTTCCAGCACCGTCGTCGCATTTCCGGCTCCGGCACCCGTCGTCAATCCGCTGCCCAAGCCGCGCCCGCTGGACGCTGCGGCGTCGGACACCAAGCTCGATTCCCGCATGCTGGACTCCAAGCCTGTCAACAGCGCCAATGAACCGAAGCCGTCGCTTGCGGCCAGGCCCGTCGAACAGCGCGCGGCCGATCCGGTCGGCAATCTCCTGAAAGCGCCGGCCCCACCGCCAACAACCGCGGGCGCTGTGGCGCGCCCGCCGGCTGCGATCCCGAATGCAACGCGCACCGATCCGCTCGGCGATCTCATCAGCAATACGCGCCGCGTCGCGGCCGTGCAGCGTGCGCTGACGGAATACGGTTATGGCCAGTTGAAGCCGACCGGCAATGTCGGCTCCGATACCGCGGCCGCGATCCAGCGCTTCGAACGTGAGCGTAAATTGCCGGTCACCGGGCAGGTGTCCGACCGCATGGTGCGCGAACTCGCCACCGTCACCGGCCGCGCGATCGACTAGCGCCGATCCCGCGGCTGCCGGACCGGCGATGCGGTTCACGACATTTCGAGTTCGACGCGTGCCTGCTTCTTCGTCTTCGCGTCCGATACCTCGATTTTGACGCGCTCCCCGAGGGCAACGAGAAATCCAAACAGGCGCTCATAAGAGTAGCCGCTGAACTGTCCGCGCAGCAGCTTGGAGACGTCGGGCTGGGCAAGGCCAATCAGCTTGGATGCCTGTGCCTGGGTCAGTCCCTTGCTTTTGATGCGTGCGGCAATGCCGAGAACAATCTCGGCCTTGATGAGATGCTCATCAGCGTTTGGCAGGCCGAGATCGGCGAAGACGTTGCCGCTGCTCTTGGTGCTTGCTGGTTTTTTCATTGCTGCCCTCCATGGCTTCTTCGTAAAGCGCCATTGCGTCTTTTAGACGGGATTTGATCAGGTCAATCTCGGTCTTGGGGGTCTGGATTCCGGATTTCGACTTCTTCTGAAACGCGTGGAGAACGTAGACCATGCCCTTCAGTTTGATGGTGTAGACCGCGCGAAACATATCGCCATCAAAATCGGAGACGATCTCCACAACGCCTGCGCCGTGGAAGCCTTTCAAAGGCTTCGCATCGGGATGCTTCTTGCCTTTCTGGGCCGCACGCAGAGCAAAACCGATGCATACCTTCACAGGCACCGGAAACTCCGAAAGATCGTCTTTCGACGACCCCACGAATTCCAGGGGTGTGTCGGTGGGTGACATTCTGATATTGATGCCGGGCGACGTTGCGCGTTATAGTCATAATACTATAAACGGGCGTCGCGTCAATTGCGCATTTCGGTTGGTCCCCGCTCTCGAGGTCACCTCGCAATCTCGTTTTCTGGAGTAATCAAGGGCTCAGATGTCACGATTGAAGTCAGCCATTTGGGTCGCCGCCTATCTGCGCCGCTGCCAGACCGAGGGCGTGTTCGGCGCCGTGCGCCGTCGTGGTGCAGAGGACGCGGGCGCCGTATTCGTCAAGGTCGCGCTGCTGGATGGCACCGCGATGCTCTACACGCCGGCGCCGCAGAGCGCCTATGACGAGAGCCGCCCTGTCGATCGCGTGTTCGCGCCGTCGCCGCCTCAGCCGGTCGAGGAACGCAAGATCGAAGAGCGTTTGCAGAAGGAGATCTCGTTCGATCCCGATGTCTGGATCGTCGAGACCGAAGACAAGGCCGGGCGGCATTTTCTCGAACTGGCGAAGGGCTAACGGCCCGACGAATTCCGCGTTACGCGCGTGATATCCTCGCCAGGCTGGACGCTTGGCCGTGCCTGCGGCGCGCTCGGCCGTGCGCGCTGGCGCTCATCGTCATAAAGTGCAGGCCGGAATTTGGCGCGCGTCGCGGCCATATGCGCGCCGCGCCAGGCGGCCACCATGATCAGCGCCGAGCGCTCGCTGAGCACGTCATACATGCGCGCGATCCGGTAGACATTGGTCACCGACGTGCCGAATTCCGGATTGAGGAACAGCAGCACGCGCTGGAAGATGTCGCTCTTCATGCCGAGCGCCTTGGCGCAGCAGGCAAGGGGCTCGCCGCCGGGATCGTTGACGACCTGTTCGGCGATGGCAGCGGGCAGTATCAGGGCTTCACTCAGCTCGCGCGCAAAGTTGTCGCGGTCTTCGGCAAAGGCGGCCATTTCAAGAATGTGCATGGCGCGGGCGGCGCGCGCTGCGGGGATCCGTGCCGACGATCGCAGTGGCGTTTCGGCGAGATTATGCAGGATCTGCGCGCGTTCGCTGCTCGACGCCGCAAAGAACAATGTGCTGATCTCGGTCGCATCCTTTGGCGCCATCGCCATATTGGCGGCGACGCGCATCTGGGCTTCGCTCGGCTGCTTGACCGTCGGAGCCAAAACAGACTCGACCGCGGGAATGGGCTGCGCCAGCGGCACCTGTTGTCCGGGCTCGGTCGGGCGCAGATTGAGACGGTTCAGGATCGCGCGCGGTGTGTTCGGATAGATCGACAGCCGCGCGCGGACCGCGGCGCGGGTGGCATCGTCGACCTGATCAATCAGGCGGGCGGTGAGTTCGACGAACTGTTTCTCTTCGTCGATCGTGTGGTTCGGCGCCTGGACATAGAGATCCGTCAGCACGCGCAACAGGGTCGGCCGCACATCCACACCTTCGCGACGCGAGAGCGTCAGCAATCCATCAAAACCCGGAAACATCGGAGGTGAGGCAGGCATGGCGATACGCTTACTGAGGGAACCTTGCCTCAAATTATCGCAGACGCATTAATATGTGTTTAACCATGGCCGTTGGCCGAGGGAGAGCGGTTTCGCCGAGTCGTTTCAACGATGCAGGTGCGAGTGGAGCGCGCGTCCGTTGATATCGCGCGGCATCTCCGAGCCGTTGTGTGGACGACAGGCGCGGCATTAACAGACCGTTAACCATGAATGTCCTTAATGACGGTGCGTCGGCAAATGGGCGAAGCGGCGCGGAGAGACCGGATAATGAGCACCATCATCAAGTTTCCGGCGGATGCGGCAGCGCGCAGGCTGGGCGTGAATGTGGCGCCGTCTCCCCGCGAAACCTCCGCCGAAATCCTGATTCTCCCGGTGATCCGTATCGAGCGTCAGGTCGAAGACAGCAATGGTGGCAGTGGCCCGGAAGAGGGCACTGCGCCCGGACGCCGCCGCAAGCGCCGTGCGCGTTCCTGATTCAGGATCCAACACCATGTCGGCGATATCCCGTCCGGACCGGATACGGCTTCGGCGCCTGACGCCATTCTTGATATTCGTCACCTTGATCGGCAGCACGCTCGGCGGCTGCGCCGGCGGCGATTTCGGTCGCACCCGCAACAATGCGGTGACCGACGACATGCATCGCTGGATCGGCGTCGAGGCCACCGGCAGCGTCGGCCTGAAGTCGTCGGAATTCCAGCTCACTGATCTCGAACGCCAGATGCGCGATCTCGCTTATCCGCTGATCGAGCCGCCGCATTCGCGCCCCCTGTGGAAGAGTGTGTTCGGCGACTACAAGCCGATTGCATCGCCATGGCGGCAGAATGTCACCTACGATCGCACGGCCTATGGCCGGCTTCTGATCGACGAGCCGCATCGCTCGCATACGTCGCGCTACAGCGTGCTAATGGACGACGCGCGCGATGACATCCTGCGTTTCGAAGCGTTTTATGCGACGGCGGCAAAGGTCGTCGAGCTCGATCGCAAACGCAATGCCAGTCTGAAGCTGGTGTCGGCGCTGGAACCGAAGGAGCGCGCCGACGCCATCGCGCGCATGGATGAGAATGCGCTGATCGTGCAGTGGGTCGAGCAATGCCTGGAGCGCCGGGTGTCGTCCTATAAGTGGGCGCTGGAACGCATGGTGATCCACGCCCCCGATGGCATGGCATCGAGCGCGGATATGCTGATCGGCGAATTGGCGGCGCAGACCACGGCCATGGCCGGCAGCCTCACGCCGGTTCGCCCTGGCAAGACGCTGCGCGTCGGCGGATAACCAGAATTCTTGAGGTGATGCTTACGGGGATTGCGCACTGCTCGGGGCCGGGCTTGTGCTGCCGTCGGTTCGGGGATCGGCCTGTACGTCATTCACGGTCTGGCGGCCAAGAATCTGCCGCGCGCCTTTGCGCGAAAACGGCTGCACGATCTGCCCCAGAAAACCCGATGCAACCTTGCCGCTGATGCCGAGCCGGTCCGGCGACGCCTTGGCGGGATTGAGATAGGTGCCGAACACATGGTCCCACACCATGATGTTCTCGCAATAGTTGCTGTTGCCTTCCTGGAGCGTCTTCGAATGATGCCAGCGATGCAGCTTTGGCGTCGCAAAGATCGGATCGAACAGCGCCGTGCGCGTCTCCACATTGCAATGGGTGAGCAGGCCTGTGATCGCCGTCACGGCGCCGACCCACAGGAACACAGGCAACGGCGCGTCGAGCAGGTAGAGTGGTGCCTGGCTGAGCACCATCTTGATCAGCGAGTCGATCACGTGGAAGCGTCCGGTATTCACCACCCAGAGCCGGACCACGCTGTGGTGAAGCGCGTGGAAGCGCCAGAAGAACAGGTTTTCGTGTGCGATCCGGTGTGACCAGTAGAGTCCGAATTCGGCAATCACCAGCGCCAGCACGACCTGCGCGATCAGCGGCCAGTGTGCCGGCCACAGATGCGAGGCGTGATCGTTCGCCCGTGTCAGGGTTGCCATCGCCATCGGAGCGATCGCGGTGGCCGCGACCGCCAGTTGCGCCGTGCCCTTGGTCAGCAGCGTGTGCCCGATATCGTTGAGCGCCTCGCCGTCATGCTCCAGCCAGTCCTCACGATGTGGCATCAGCCGTTCGAGGGCGACGATGGCGAGAAACAGCGTCGCATAGACGGTATTGAACCAGAACAACGGCGCATCGCTGGCGAAGGCCATGCCGGCACCGAGCAGTGCCCCGAAATACAGCAGCGGCCACCAGATCAGGGACAGGAGGTGGGTGACGGCCGTATCGGACGGCTCTTGGTCGTGTTGCATGGAGGCCCCGCATTCGCGCCGATTCGTGGGTCGACGATGGAAGCGGAGCTTCGCTGTGGCAGATGGCAGCCAGATTACGCCAGAGGGCTCTTTAGACGTTTTCCATGCGGAAAAACGTCACGGTTACGTCTCACAAGTGATAATTCACACCGACACGGACATCGCCACAGCTACACGCCACGAGATTGGCTGTCGTCACCCCGAAGTATGATGTGGTAAAATATGCGCGTCTGCGCGTCCGGAAATTGACTTCGATCTCGCCGTGCCACACGAGGGCACGCGCAATCACGGATTTGGAATGTCATGGACGCTGTCGACAATGACGTGCTCTCCTCAATCATCGGAGATATCTACGATTGCGTTCTGAACCGTGAGGGATGGTCACGTGTTCTCATCCGCATCACGCAGACGATGGATGCGGCTTACACCACGATCGCCCTGGCAGGCACGTCGGACAATCACGGCCGGTTTGCTGCCCAGTCGCCCTGGGATGCCGAGCGCATGCGCGCGCTGCAGGACTACAGTTTCGACGATATTCCGGGCCTGAAAGCCGCCGTGGTCGGCGATATCGACACGCCGGTATCAACGCTCTCGCTGATGCCCGAAAGCGAGCTGCAGAAGACCGCGTTCTTTCGCAATTGGGCCGGCCCGCAAGGACTGCGCGAAGGAAGTGTCGTCAAATTCGTTCACACGCCGGATCGCATCGGTCTGCTTGGCTGCACGACCCGGGCGGAAAGGGCTGCCGTATCTGCCGCGGATCAACGGTTTCTGACCTTGCTGTCTCCGCATTTGCGCAGGGCAGCGATGATCAGCGACCTGCTCGATGACGTGCGCGTGACGGCGCATCTGTTTCGCGAATCCCTCGAGAACCTCGCGGTGCCCATCGTACTGACCGACGCGGCCGGATCGGTGCTCCATGCCAATGCAAGTGCCGAACGCATGTTCGCAACTGATGGTCCGATCCTGCGTCAGGGGCGAACCATTCAGGCACAGAACGCAATGATGGGCGATGCCTTGTTGCAGGCGATCGCAAGCGCCGCATCGGACGTCTCGCTCGGCGCCAAGGGCATCGGTCTGCCGGTGTCGGCGGCAGGGCAACCGCCCGCGGTCGCCTATGTCCTGCCTTTGACGGCTGGTACGGCGCGCGCCGCGTTTCGCCCCGCATGTGCGGCCGTCTTCGTGTCGACAACGACCTCGGCCTCTCCAATGCCGGAGGCGGTCCTGACAACGCTGTTTGAACTGACGCCCGCCGAAGCGCGTGTGCTGGTGAGCGCCGGAAAGGGGCTCAATCCGTCCCAGACTGCCACTCTGCTCGGGATTTCAGAGAATACGCTGAAGACGCATCTCAACCGGATTTACGCCAAGACCGGCAGGTCACGACAGGCCGATCTCGTGAAGCTCGTTGCCGATATCGGCACGCCGCTGGCTACGGGATGAAGTAGGATGGGGAGGGCGTCTTCGCGATACCCATCATGTTAGCGTGTGATCGATGGGTTTCGCTGCGCTCTACCCCATCTACGACTATCACGGTCGCTTATCAGCGCTTGCCCTTGACCTGTGCCGCTGGCGGATCGGTCTGCACGCGGCAATTCGAGGCGGCGAGGGACGCCTGGGCTTGGGCCATCAGGCCCGGTTCGGCGGCGAGGGCTTTCAGCACGATCAGGCCTGTCGCAGTCGGGGAGTCGATGATCAGCCGGTCGGCCGAAGTGACGTCCTCTTCCTCGGGAAGGGCTTCGTGCTGCGCCTCGGTCATCAGATCGAGCTCGATGACGCGGCGGCCGGCGGAGCGGTCGTTGATCGCGTAGTAAGCGACGTCGCTGCGGGTATAGAACGACACCGATGTGTAGGACTGGCTGACTGGCACCGTGAGCTTGATCGGTCCCTTCGACAGATCGTAGCGGCAGACAGCCATGGCGAAGGCCGGATCCATGAACGGCAGCAGCGCATTGGACGGCTCGGTCTGCGGCAGTGTTGTCACCGCATTTTCCTTCGTCACCGCGGCGAGGCGCGAATAGGCATCTTGTGTGGCAATGCGCGGCAGTGCCAGCACGCTGACAAGATGCACGATGCCGCCGAGCACGACACCGGCAATGAGTGCAAACAACAGCCGGATCATGGGCAGCCCACCGTGGCGATGGCGGGCATCGGCGCGTCCTTCTGCGTACGAGTCGCGACACCCACCGGGGTATCGTACAGCCGCAGCATCAACACGTAGCGTTCCAGCGCACTGGTCGGCAGCCAGTTGCCGGACCGGGAACGCGCAGCAATGCGGATTTCGAACGCGCCATCGGCACTGCGCACCACTTCCTGGCTGGTGAAGCCGTAGCGCTGCAACGTATTGGCCACGAGGCGGCCCTTGGTGTCATAAAGCGATAGTGTCCAGAACCGCGCCGCAGGCGTTACGCCGGACACGACGACATCGCAGCGACCATCGAGTGGCTTCTTCTTGTCGTCGGTGGTGGCGGTGAAGGTGACACCGTCGCCCGTGCCGATCGGCAATTCGCCCGACCGTGCAATGGACGCACGTGCATAGGGATCGATCTCGCTGGTGCCGGTGCGCGGGCGCGCGGTCCATGCACCGATGGTGAGCGTGCCGAGGTCTGTACCGCGGGTCGCGGTGGTCCACGTCAGACCGAGACCGACAGCAGTGGCGATCGCGAGCGCCAGGAGCGTGAGGAAGATCAGCCGCACATACGCACCGTCATGATAGCAGCTTCAGTTCTTGCGCGACGCGGGGGCGGTTGCGGATGTGGTTGCGGACGTCATTGGTTTGGCATCCGCTGCATCTGCATCATTGGCCGACGCGTAGCTCTCGGGGAAGGCCAGCGCGGAGGAGGCGCGGGGCTTCAGGGGTTCGTTGGACGATGTGCGGCCGGCGGTCTTGCCGGCGTCGTCGAGCAGCTTCTCGACGCGCAGCAGGATGTCGGCACCGCGGCGCGTCAGGACCGGCGGCGGGCCGGGCTTGGCGTCCTGCGCGTTGGCGGCCATGACGGACGACGCAGCGGCGGCCGGGTTCTTGGTGCCGAGGCCGACGCCGGGCAATTCCTTGATCTCAATGCCCTGGTGGGCAACCACCATGATGTCGTGCCAGGTCTGCGCCGGCAACGAGCCGCCGGTCATGCGGTTGGTCGGCGAATAGTCGTCATTGCCGTACCAGACCGCGCAGGTGAAGTTGCCGGTGTAACCGACGAACCAGGCGTCGCGATACGCATTGGTGGTGCCGGTCTTGCCCGCGGTCGGAATGCCGTCGAGGGCGGCGCGGCGCGCAGTGCCTTCGGAGACCACGTGGCTCATCATGCCAGCCATGTCGGCGGCGACGGAGGCAGGGATCGCCTGCAGCGGCTTCTTGCCGTCGCGGTCGAAGCGCCACACCAGATCTCCGGCGCCGGTGCGCACTTCCAGCACCGCATGCGGCGTTACCGACTTGCCCTTGTTGGGGAAGGTGACATAGGCGACGGCGTGTTCGAGCACGGACACTTCGGCGGAGCCGATCGGCAGCGATGGCGTATCGAGCAGCGGCGCCGTGATGCCGAAGCGGCGCGCGGTTTCGACGATCTTGGCGCGGCCGGCCTTGGCGGGGTTCGGTGCGCCCTTGCCGAGCGCGATCGAGATCTTCACGGGCACCACATTGATCGACCGCGTGATCGCCTGCGTCAGCGTCACATTGCCGGAATAGGAGTGGCCGTAGTTCTGCGGGCACCAGTTGCCGATACAGACCGGGCCGTCGAGGATGATTGACGTCGGCTTGTAACCGTTGAGGAGGGCGGTGGTGTAGACATAGGGCTTGAACGACGAGCCGGGCTGCCGCATGGCATCGACAGCGCGGTTGAACTGGCTCGCGCCATAGTCCCGTCCGCCCACCATGGCCCGCACGCCGCCGTCGAGATCCGACACGACGGTTGCCGCCTGCGTGGCGTGATAGTCGCGGCCGAACTGGCGCAGCTGATTTTCGATGGCGGCCTCGGCGGCACGCTGCACGTTCATGTCGATGGAGGTGCGTACCACGAAGACGCGTTCGACATAGGATTTCGGAAACGTATCGACGAGACGGCGCATCTCGTCGAACGCCCAGTCGAGATAGTAGTTCGGCGAGATTTCCTGACGACGATCGACCGCGACCGCCGGATTGCGCCGTGCACCGAACACCTGGCCTTCGGTCATGAAGCCGGCATCGACGAGGTTGTCGAGCACCTGGTTGGCGCGGGCGCGGGCGGCAGGCAGGTTGATGTGCGGCGCGTATTTGGTCGGCGCCTTGAACAGGCCGGCCAGCATCGCGGCTTCGGCGAGGTTCACGTCGCGCGCGGATTTGTTGAAGTAGAAATGCGCGGCGCCGTCGACGCCGAAGGTGCCGCCGCCCATGTAAGCGCGGTCGAGATAGAGTTTCAGAATTTCATTCTTGGTCAGGCGGGTTTCCAGCCAGATGGCCAGGAACGCCTCGTTGACCTTGCGCTCGATGGTGCGCTCGTTCGACAGGAACAGGTTCTTGGCGAGCTGCTGCGTCAGCGACGAGCCGCCCTGACGCACGCCGCCGGCCTGCGCGTTGGTGACGAGCGCACGCGCGGTGCCGGCGATGTCGATGCCGAAATGGTCGTAGAAACGGCGATCCTCGGTGGCGAGGGTGGCCTTGATCAGGTTATCCGGGAAATCTTCCAGCGGAATGGAGTCGTTGTGCTTGATGCCGCGACTGCCGATCGGATTGCCGTAACGGTCGAGGAAGGTGACGGCGAGGTCGGATTTCTTCAGCCAGTCCTCATCGGCGGTTTCGCGAAACGCGGGCTGCGCCAAAGCGAGCATCAGGATCAGACCACCAAGGCCGATGGTGGCCATTTCCGACAGCGGCTCGATGAAGACCCAGCGCTTCCAGCGACCGACATAGAAGCGGTCCATGAAGGTGGAGAACCGCTCATAGAGCTCGCGGGTGCCGCGGCCGGATGAGAACAGGCCGGAATCGATGCGCGCATCCAGATCCAGCAGGAAATGCCGGAACTTGGTCTTCCAACTGGATGGCACGATCTGAGGCACCGGGGCCCTTGGTTTGTTGCAGCGCTCGTGCGCCACCCCACCGGGCACCGCGCGGACGTCATGCTGAAATAATGCGGCAACCCGGCGGCAGGTTTGCGACCGCCGGAGAGTCGTTCAAGTTCTAGCCGAGCAGGGCGCATAAACCAATGGCATTGCTTATCATTTGCGCGACAGGGCTAACGACTCGCCGGGTTTTGCCCTTGTTTGCGGAGCCGCAATCACGATGTTGCTTGCAGAGCCGGCATGGCACCTCCTAGAAGGGCGTTTCGCCCGAGACTGGATCGATTCAAATCGCATGACAGCGCGTCCCCCGCGTCCTTCCGCTCAGGAAGGAATGTTCTGGAAAACCAAGACGTTGGAAGAGATGTCCGGCGCCGAATGGGAAAGCCTGTGCGACGGCTGCGGACGCTGCTGCCTGGAGAAGCTGGAAGACGAGGATACCGGCAAGATCTATTACACCCATGTGTCCTGCAAATTGCTCGATGCAGGATTGTGCGCCTGCAAGGATTATCCGAACCGCTCCGAGCATGTTCCCGATTGCGTGCGGCTCACTCCGGACAATGTCCGCACCCTGAGCTGGTTGCCGCCGAGCTGCGGCTACAAGCTCGCGGCCGAGGGGCGCGATCTCTACTGGTGGCATCCGCTGATCTCGGGCAGCCGGGAGACGGTCCACGAGGCCGGTGTTTCGGTGCGGGGGCGGGTTCAAGGTACCGAGGATACGATCCCGGATGAGGATCTGCAGGACCACATCGTGACCTGGCCGGCGCTGCTGCCGCGCAAGGCCAAGCTGAAGAAGCGGCCGGCGTAAAATCCCTCTCGTGCCGACCCGTTTACGCGCGTGGCGTCTGGCTGATAGCCGCGGGACGCTCCCATGCAAGGAAACAACTGTTGCTGAATGGGGCAGGAGAATAGATTTCTTCCAGGGAGAGTCTGTGCGCGGTACCGCGTGCCGAATGACCTCCTGAAGCTGCCCCCAAATCCTTTGAATCCGAAGTTTCATGAACAAGTTCGAGCGACAGAGCCGGTCAGCGGCCGATGATCAGATATTGCCCGGGGAAGCTCTGACGAACGAACTTTTTTCGGAGGAGGTCGCGCAGGAGCTGTCGCGGATCCCGACCGAGGTGATCGAACCCGGCGATGCGCCCCCGGTCGCGAAAGCGCCGCTGACCCCCGCCGAAGTCCGCACCATCCTGATGAGCCTGCTGCTGACCATGTTCCTGGCGGCGCTCGACCAGACCATCGTCGCGACGGCGCTGCCGACCATCGGCCGGCAATTCGCCGACGTGAACAACCTGTCCTGGGTGATCACGGCCTATCTGCTGGCCTCGACTGCGGTAGCGCCGGTATTCGGCACGCTGAGCGATATCTATGGCCGCCGCGCGATGATCATCACGGCGATGTCACTGTTCATGGTCGGCTCGATCATGTGCGCCTTGGCGCCGAACATGATCGTGCTGATCATCGCACGCGCGTTGCAGGGCCTCGGCGGCGGCGGCATCCTGCCGATCGTGCAGGTGGTGATTTCCGACGTGGTATCGCCGCGTGAGCGTGGCCAGTATCAGGCCTATTTCAGCGGCGTGTGGGTTGCGGCCGGCATCGGCGGCCCGATCATCGGCGGGTTGTTCGCCGAACATCTGCACTGGTCGATGATCTTCTGGATCAACATTCCGCTCGGTGTGGGATCGCTGGCGCTGCTGCTGCCAAAGATGAAGAAGCTTCCCGTGTTCCATCGCCGCCGCAAGGTCGACTGGCTCGGCGGCGTGCTGCTGATGGCCTCGGCTGTCGTGTTCATGCTGGTGCTGACATGGGGCGGCACCAAATTCTCTTGGGCATCGCCGACCATTGTCGCGATGATCGGCGCCGCGGCCGTGATGGCGTTCGCCTTCATCTGGCATGCGATCCATCACGACGAGCCGTTCCTGCCGCTGCCGCTGATGTCAGGCTCGGTGGTGCCTTTCGCGATGGCCGCCGGTGGCTGCGCCATGGGCGCGATGCTCGGGCTCACCGTGCATATGCCGCTGTATTATGAAGTCGTCTACGGCCTGACCGCAGGCGAGGCCGGCGTCGCGCTGATCCCGATCGCGGCGGTGTCGGTGGGAGGCGCCGCTTTTGCCGGCCACATGATGACCAAGGCGAAACACTACAAGCGCGTGGCCATCGCGGGCACAGCCATGTCGTCGCTGATGGGCCTGCTGCTGGCGCTCATGACGCCGTTGCCGCTGTGGGCGCTGCTGACGATGCTTGGCCTGTTCTCCATCGGGCTTGGCACGGTGTTTCCTGTCAGCCTCGTCTCGATCCAGAACGCCGTGCCGCGGCCGCAGATCGGCACGGCCACCGGCGCGATGAACTTCTTCCGCGCGCTGATGGCGTCGTTCACCGTTGCCGCTTTCACCACCATCCTGCTGATGGCGCTGGGTGCGGATATCTCGATCACGGGCGAACATGCCGCCAGCACACATCCGATCGCAGCCAGCGATATGGTCAGCGCCTTCCGTTACGTGTTCGAAGCCGCGGCAGCCTTGCTGGCGCTCTCGACACTGTTCCTGCTGCTGATGGAAGAACGCCCGTTGGCAGGGCCGGCAAAGGCGAAGCCGTCACTGGTGTCGGAATAGCAAAGCCGTCATCCGACTTCAGAAATGTCCCGTTGCAACGCGAGCCAAGGCGATGTCCTTGAAGCGGTTCGGTGGCAAACGAAAGGAAAGCCAGCCTGGCTGCATGCGCCAGGTTGAGATGCCATCAGGGCGAGCCTCAATGCTTCAGGTTAAGCGCAAACCGAGATGCAGACGATAACCGGCTCCACGATACTCCCAAGTCTCGCCGTCTCCTATTCGGGCGCATCCCGTCGCTGGCCGTGTCTTTGGTGCCTGACCCGCGGGTAGCTTGTAGTAGGACGCTGTGACGCTATGTTTGCTCGGAGCGAGCTCACACATAGTTACCGCATCATTAATTCATAATTGACGCTGTTGGTGAACCTTCCTGCAACCTCTACCGTCTAGGTTGAGTTCAGTTTCAGGGGGACGGCGTGGAAGAAATCTGCGGCCGTATGAGGAGATTTTTGTGTTGCGTTTGATTTCGAAATTTATCGACGATGAATCCGGTGCAACTGCCATCGAATATGCGCTGATTGCTGCCGGTATCAGCCTCGCGATTATCGTCGCTGTGCAGGGGCTCGGTACCACGCTGAACGGGCGTTACGCCGCCGTGAATACATCGCTGAAATAGGGCAGTGAAGACCGGTCGATACCGGGGCTCCGCCACTGCAAGCGACAAAGGACGTGGCTGTCTTGTCGGAACGCAATGTCGTGAATGTCCTGTCGATTGCAGTGCTGCTACCTATATGATCATGCGCGGGCCTCAAGCCTGCGCATTTTCATATGGATGATCATCATGATATTGAATTCGCGTTTGAATCTTTCGGCATTCGCCGGTTTGGGATTTGCTGCATTCGTCCTCGCGGGAGCGACACCGGCCTCGGCGGCTGGTGCGCAATACTGCATCGCCCAGAGCGGTTCCAATGGCGCGGCCTCGTATGTCGGCAACTGCATCTATTCTGATTATCAGCAATGCCTCAATGCCGCAGTCGGTACGCGAGGCAATTGCGTAGGTAACGTCGAGTATCGCGGCGGAGCTGCCACGGAAGCGGCGCCACAAGGTCGCCGGCGCGCGCGTTGAGCGATCGCCGGTTCGTGAAGGACGCATCTATGACGATAAGGATTCGCGGGCTCGTATGGGCCTTGGCTGCGATTGCAATCGCGGCGGCCATATTGCCGGCTCTGGATCCCGCGCAGGCGCGGCCATCTGTCGCGGCCCGCTCCGGCATTCCGCCATTCTGCGTGTTGACTGGCGGCCCCCGCGGGCCCGGCAGTGTGCCGCAGATCTGCCGGTTCTTCGACTATCAGCAGTGCCTGCAGGCCGCGGCTGACCTGCGCGGCAATTGCGTGGTCAATATCGACTATCCCGGCAAAATCACCGGTGCGCCGGGCGCGGCCTGGTCGCAGCCGCCGCGATAGCCAGCGCGTTGATCCTGCGGACAAAGTTTCGCAATAGGGACTAAAATCTAATTTAGGATTTTTAGCATTGACAGCGTCGCGCTGTCGAAGTAGCTTTACGGCATGCTCCACAATTGGGTTCGCAGCTGGCTGGCGTGTGAGCCCGTCAGATCGAGTGTGTTAGCCGGTGATCCGGTGAAGCCCGTAAAGTCGGAACATCGGTCCGCATCTCGCGTTGTTTTCTGCATGATGCCGCAAGGCATTCAACAGCAGTGAAACGAGGACGCCATGGCAACAAAGCAAAACGGGCCGATCGTCGAAAACGCGACCGAGGCACGCCAGGCCGAACCGGGCCCTTCGATCCTCGCGCTTCTGGCGATCAGCATCGGCCTCGCAGTGCTGATCCTCGGCGTGGTCTGGTTTGTGTTCTTCAGGACGTGATCACCTGCGGCGATCGGCCGATCAAATTCAGTCAGTTCGGCACTCTCGACTGACTGCAGCAACGAGTTCCCGACATGGACCGAAAACCAATAGCCCGTCCGGCGAAAAAGCCGGCGCGGGCCGCTGTCGTGAGTAACGCTGTTCCAAAAGCGACTGTAGCGAAGAAACGCGAAGCGGCGGCTGCAAAAATCCGCGCCAGCGTGGATGCTCGAAAGAAGACCATAGCGGCAACCTGCGCAAAGCAGCGAGCCGCTGTCGATCGGCTCCACGATTTGCCGCCCGACGCGCCGCTCACCGTTCGCGTCACCCGTGCCATCGCGTGCGAACTCGATTCGATCGAGAGGATTGTCGGGCGCACGCGCGTGAATGAATCGCTGCGTACCGACGTAGAGCGCCGCGCCCGCACGCTTGCTTCATTGGCGCGCACATTGACCGAACTGAAAAAAGTGCAGGGCGGTACCGATCAAAGGCCTGCCGAAGATGACGATCGCCCCCGGGATCTCGATGAACTCCGTCGACGCATTTCTGAACGTCTTGCGAGACGGCTTGGCGACAGACAGTCAGTTTCTCTCGACGGCAATGACGCGCAGCGAGAGAGACTTCCTGAGTGAGTGCTGGGACGTCTTTGCGCATACGCATCAGGTGCCGCCCGACCTCGCGCCGAATGGCGCGCCATGGCTGACCTGGTTGATGATTGGCGGACGAGGGGCGGGCAAGACCCGCGCCGGCGCTGAATGGGTGCGCGCACAAGCGCTCGGTCAGGCACCGCTGGCGATGGAAGCGGCGGGCCGCATTGCGTTGGTTGGTGAGACCGAACACGAGGTGCGTGAGGTCATGATCGAGGGCGTGTCGGGCCTTCTCAACGTGCATCCGCATCGTGAGCGACCTGTCTGGATCCCGTCGCGCAAACGACTGGAATGGAGCAATGGCGCCGTCGGACAGGTGTTCTCTGCGGAAGATCCCGAGAGCCTGCGGGGCCCGCAATTCTCCTGCGCGTGGTCCGATGAAATGGGCAAATGGCGCTATGCGGAAGCGACTTTCGACATGCTGCAATTCGGGCTCCGGCTGGGGAGCCAGCCGCGGCAGATGATCACCACGACGCCGCGGCCGACGGCGCTGCTGAAGCGCCTGATCAGCGAGCCGACGACGGCGACCACGCGCGCCGCGACGGTGGTGAATGCGTTCAACCTTGCGCCGACCTTCTTGCAGAGCGTGATGGGCCGCTATGCCGGCACGCGGCTGGGGCGGCAGGAACTGGACGGCGAGATCATCGAGGACCGGCCGGACGCGCTGTGGTCGCGCGCATTGCTCGAACAATGTCGCGTGCGCGAGGCGCCGCCATTGCAGCGCATCGTCGTGGCCGTCGACCCGCCGGTGTCGTCCGGCAAGCGTGCCGATGCCTGCGGCATTGTCGCGGCGGGGATCGCCGAGGACGGTGTGGTTTATGTGACGGCCGATGACACCGTCTCTTCAGTGACGCCGACGGCCTGGGCCAACAAGGCCATCGCGCTGTGGCGCAGGCTGGAGGCCGACGCGCTGGTGGTGGAAGTCAACCAGGGCGGCGAGATGGTGCGCAGCGTGATCAAGGAGGTGGACGACACAGTGCCGGTGACGCCGGTGCGCGCCTTGCGCGGCAAATGGCTGCGCGCGGAGCCGGTGGCGACCTTGTACGAGCAGGGCCGCGTGAAACACGCCGGCAGCTTCGCCGCGCTGGAAGACGAGATGTGCGACTTCGCAAGTTCCGGGCTGTCGTCGGGCCGCTCGCCGGATCGTCTGGATGCGATGGTCTGGGCCGTCGCATCGCTGGCCCTAGTGCCGCGCGGCAGCGGGCCGCGGATACGTATGTTGTGAGCACTGCCCTGGGGCACAGCCAGTTGGATCATGCCATGTTCGATCGCCTGAAAGCCTATCTCGCGCCACCGGAAGCCAAGGCGTCGCGGACCGCGAAACTGCTCGCCTTGGAGAGCGGCGGGCGGGCGCGCTGGACGCCGAAGGATTATGCGGCGCTGGCGCGCGAGGGCTATCTCGCCAACGCCATCGTGCACCGTGCTGTCAGGCTGATCGCGGAGAATGCGGCGGCCTGCAGCTTTCTGGTCTTCGACGGCGCGCAGGAACGCGACGGGCATCCGCTGGCGCAGCTCCTGACGCGGCCGAATCCGCGGCAGGACGGCGGTTTGTTTTTCGAGACGCTCTATGCGCATCTGCTGCTCGCCGGCAATGCCTATGTCGAAGCCGTGACGCTCGATGACTCCGTGCGACAGCACAGCGTGCGCGAGCTCTATGCGTTGCGGCCGGATCGCATGAAAGTCGTGCCCGGCAGCGATGGCTGGGCCGAAGCCTATGACTACAGCGTCGGCGGGCGCAGCGTGCGCTTCGACCAGCAGGCGTCCCCCGTGCCGCCGATCCTGCATCTGACCTTCTTTCATCCGCTCGACGATCATTATGGCCTGGCGCCGATCGATGCGGCCGCCACCGCGCTCGACACCCACAATGCGTCGTCGAAATGGAACAAGGCGCTGCTCGACAATTCGGCGCGGCCGTCGGGCGCGCTGGTCTATGCCGGGCCGGAGGGATCGGTGCTGTCCGATCCGCAATTCGATCGCCTCAAGCGCGAACTCGAAGGCAATTATCAGGGCGCCACCAATACCGGGCGTCCGCTGCTGCTGGAAGGCGGGCTCGACTGGAAGGCGATGTCGCTGACGCCGAAGGACATGGACTTCCTCGAGGCCAAGCACAATGCCGCGCGCGAGATCGCGCTCGCCTTCGGCGTGCCGCCGATGCTGCTCGGCATTCCCGGCGACAATACATTCGCGAATTTCCAGGAGGCGAACCGGGTGTTCTTCCGCCAGACCGTATTGCCGCTGGCGACGCGCACCGGCAACGCGCTGGCGCAATGGCTCGCGCCTGCGTTCGGCGACGGCATCCGCATCGACATCGACACCGACCGCGTGGACGCGCTGGCGTCGGACCGCACCGCGTTGTGGGAGCGCGTCAGCAGCGCGGATTTCCTGACGCTGAACGAGAAGCGCGAAGCGGTGGGCTATGCGCCGGTGGAGGGCGGGGACCGGCTGGGCTAGGGGCGGGACCTTCGCAGCGATCACATCAAGAATGATGTCGAGCACCTTTGCAGGATGACCAGATGTCCTGAGCTCTGTTCGCCCCGTTTGCCATCGCCAGGACAGCCATGAAGCAATTCATGGAGACCGACGGCGAATTGCCGGATAGAATCGCATGGATTGCGGCAAACGATTTGCCTCCGGGAACATGTCCCGTTCCGAAACGACCCGGAGTTGATGACAGTCGGCAGCTGAGAGGGTTCCGTAATGCCCTGCACTTACGTCATCCCCGATCTGCACGGCCGGCGCGATCTGCTGGATCGCGCGCTGGCTGAGATCGAGACGCATCGGGCCGGCGAAAATGCCACCCTCGTCGTGCTCGGCGATTACGTCGACAAGGGGCCGGACTCGCGCGGCGTGATTGCGCGGTTGCGGGCGGGGGTGGCACCTGGCCTGCGGGTGGCGATGCTCAAGGGCAATCACGATGCGCTGATGGTTGCGGCATTGCGCGGCAATGTGCCGATGGAGAACTGGCTGGCGAAAGGCGGTGATACCGCGCTGTCGTCCTATGGCGATGATGCGGCGTATGTCCCGATGCATGATATCGACTGGCTCGACGGCCGGCCGCTGTGGCACATCGATGCGCATCGCATCTATGTTCATGCCGGAGTCGATCCCGCGCTGCCGCTGGCGCAGCAGGATCCGTCGGTTCTGATGACCAAGCGCTATGCGGACGATGACGCATCCGGCCATGATGCAGGAGAGGGCGCGCGCCATGTGGTGCATGGCCATGACCGCCATCCCGATGGGCCGTTGCTGAAAGGCGGCCGCACCAATCTCGATACCTATGCCTGGAGAACCGGCCGGCTGGTGGTCGGCGTGTTCGATGACGCGCGACCAGGCGGGCCGGTGGAGCTGATCGAGATCATCGCACCGCCAGCACCTTGAAGCGGACATAACCTCTTGAACCAAAGACCGCGCTGCGACGCCTAACCGGCAACGCTATTGAACCGGCCCACTGCCATGTCCTCGATCATCGAAGCCGTCGTCGAATTCCTTGCCGAGCTCGTCTGGGGGTGGGTGACAGTGCGATGGCCGTGGGTCGGGGACGCCGTGGGAGCGACCTGTCTCGTGGCCGGCGCGGTCGTGGCACTGTCGTCATCCGGGACCGAACGCTTGCAGGCGCTGGTGATCGGTGGTTTTGTCGGCATCGGTTTTGGTGTGTTGCTGCTGGTGTGGGCCTGGCGCCTGCGCCGCGCGGCGGCGACGCGGACGGAGCGATCGCCATTGTGACATCGGCGATGCTCGGCGCCAGCCAGGCGCTGCGCGATATGTGGCACCACTTGCGATCTCCGCGACCGCGACGGCCAGCCGATGCAACCGCTGTTGGGATAGAGCTCGGGGAGGCGCATCGATGCCGGACTGGATCTTGCCGCTGCTGTTGATCATGGCGATCGTAGCGTTTCTGTATCGCGCCTTCCTGCCCACGCCGCGGGCGCCGCCCAGCGGCAGCAACCACGACGAAGGCGTGACCAATTACCGGGACGTGCACCGCGATCGCTGACGGATATCGGCGCGTATCGCGCTGCGTGCAACGGCTCCCCGCAAAGGCGTCTAGTGCGTGGTTTGTGCCGTGACCCAGTCGGGATCGATGCGGGTCGCCTCGGCGATATCGTTGCGTGCGCCTTCGGCATCGCCGGTGACGCGTTTCTGCACGCCGCGGTAATACAGCGCCTTGGCATTGTCGGGTGTGTGCGTCAGCACGGTATCGAAATCGGCGATGGCGCGCTGCGGCTCGTGCTTGTCGATCAGGGCCGCGCCGCGGTTGAACAGATAGAGCTCGGACTCGGGGTTGAGCTTGATGGCCATGCTGAAATCGGCGATGGCGCGGTCGAGATCGTTCCGCATGTAGTGGATGACGCCGCGGCTGTTATAGGCGCTGGGAAAGTCCGGGCTGATCCGTATCGCTGTCTCGAAATCGGCGATGGCGCGGTCCCTGTCGCCCTTGTCGTCAAAGGTGCGGCCGCGCCAATACACTGTCACGGCATTGGTGGGATCGAGACGGATCGCTTCGCTGTAATCGGCGATGGCGCGGTCGAGATCGTGCTTGTCTTTCCAGGCCCGGGCGCGGCTCTCATGGGCGGAAGCGTCGTCCGGCGCGAGGTGGATCGCGGCATCGAAATCGGCAATGGCAGGGTCGGGCTTGGCGGTGTCGAACCAGATGCTGCCGCGGTGCTTGTAGAAGTCTGCATCGTCGGGCCGCAGCCGAATGGCGGCGCTGAAATCGGCGATGGCCCGGTCATATACTTTCATGACCTGCCAGAGGCGGCCACGCATGGCGTAGCCCGATGCGTCGTCCGGCTCGAGCCTGATGGCGGCGTCGGCGTCGGCGATGGCTGCATCCGTTTCGCCATCGCTCTCATGCAAGAGCAAGCGGCTGCGATGCAGCGCCGCCAGATCGCCGCCGCGATAATAGTCGAGCCCGATGGCGCGGTCGCAGGCAGCCATCGCCTTCGTGCCGCGGCCTTTCAGGCAAATGGCGTAATCGCCGCCCGGGCCGGCCAGCGTCAGCACGGTGGCGGAGGTCGGTGTCGCGATGGCTGTGGTGGCCAGCGCGGCGGCGAGCATCGCCGTGCGGAACGATAAGGGAAGGGCGAGGTTCGCGGGCAGGCGGAAGCGTGCGGTCGGATGCATGACATGCGCTCAAGTGGGGGGCCGGGATGGCGTTTCCCTTTGTCTGCATCAGCGACTGAAAGGTTCGACGGCGCGCGAACGCGGCAGCGGGGCGCAAGATGGAAGTACAATCGCCATGGATGACCTGATCCGCATTTTCACCGAGCGCGGCGACCTCGCGCATCTCGCGCTGTTCCTGTGGGCGAGCGTCGCCAGCGCCGCGGCCTTGTTCGCGCTGCGCGAACTCGCCGGCGCCTCGCGCCGCTTCGATGAATTCGTGCGGCAGCTCGCGCGCTTCAACCGCCGTGCGCATCGCCGCCACCGCATGCGCGACGAGACCGACGACACCTGAAGAGGGATCATCCATGGACAGTCTGCACGACGTGATGCGTTCGATCCGCCCGGAGACCAAATCGGGCAAGGATCATCTCAGCGTCTTCCGCGAATTTCTGGCCCATCTCGATCACCTGCAGCGCAAGGCGCAGGCAGCGAAGCCGCGCGCCAGGCCTGCAGCGAGACGCAAGCCGGCGCGGCGCGCGAAAGTGTAGTTCGCCGTTTTCCTGTCCTCCTCGCTCATGCCGCGGCGTAGCTGCGGGAGGGAGGGGACATTCCTGACATCGATTGTCGCTTCTTCCCCCGCATGTTGCGAGGCCGCCGATGCATGCCCCGTCGCCATTCCCGTCGCCATCGTTATCCCCTTGGCCATCCCCCGCGCGCGTGGCGCTCACGCCCGACGGCGTGATCGAGGGCTATGCCAGCCTGTTCGGCGAGATCGACCAGGCGCGCGACATGGTGATGCCCGGCGCCTTCACGCAGACGCTGAAGCAGCGGGGCATCAGAAAGATCCCGATGCTGTTCCAGCACGATCCATCGGAGCCCGTGGGTGTCTGGCTGGAGCTGCGCGAGGACCTGCGCGGGCTGTGGGCGCGGGGCCGCCTGATCCCCGACGTGAAACGCGCGCGCGAATTGCTGGCGCTGCTGCAGGCCGGCGCGGTGGACGGGCTGTCCATCGGCTATCGCACCCGGCGCGGCCAGATCGAGCCGAGGACGCGCATTCGCCGGCTCTATCAGGTCGATCTCTGGGAGGTCTCCATCGTCACATTCCCGCTTTTGCACGGCGCGCGTGTCAGCGCCGTGAAGCAGGCGCCGATGTCGCAGCTGCGCGCCCAGGCGGAGCGCGACTGGACCAGTCTCGCAAGCCAAAATCTCACGGGGATCACCCGCGCCGCGGATGCACCGGCGCCGGTGGCGCGGCGCGGGAGCAAGGCGGGCGGGCCTATGCAGGCCTGTTCGCTGCGCTCGCGCGCCGGCCGCAAAATGGCGCTGGGCAAAATCGGCTGCGCCGCTGCGTTGCGCGGGGCAACGCGCGAACGGCTCTAGCTTCCTATGTTGACGCGTTGTCCTGACGCGAACCGGTATCCGCCTCGCGCGACAACGCTCTAGTGCAGCTCGGCGCGATCGATCGGCAGGTGCAGCCGCGCGGCGCGCTCGTCGCGATCCTGTTTGCGGAATTCGCACTCGCGCTGTTCGAAGGCGATCATTTCCTGCTGCGCCTGTTGCAGGAACTTCTCGTATGTCGTCATCGGTGGTCGCGCATGTCTCATCGCGTCAGCTCCGTGCTGTCACTCTACCGAAATACCGAACCATAAACGCCCTTCAGGCTAACGGGTTCAATGCGCCAGATCAAATTTGATGTCGCGGCTCGGCCGTTCCGTCGGCCAGGAGCTGATCGCTCAGGACCTGCGACCGGCCGCGACGTCGTCGTGCGTGCGGCTTCGCCATGTCTCTACCCGGATGATCGATCGATGCATTTCAATATTACTGACGCTGCGCTCGAACAGAAGGTTGGCTAGCGTGCTTCATCCTCCTTTATGGTCGCAACGATCCGTTCAAGAAATGGTTTGAGCCGCCAATAGCTCGCTCTCGACTGGGTTATCTCTACCTCGATCTGTTTTTCTGCTTCGGTTTCAATGTGAGCCAAGTTTCGTAACTCGTAAGTACGTTTTATGTCTCCTGAGATTGCTTCATCGAGGAATCCAATTCGTACGGCACAATCAACTTTATCCTTGAATGGAATGCTATTCTTTGGAGTTTTTGCATCTCTATAGACGCAAGGAAAGATCGCCTCATCGCCATACTTCATTGACGTCTGGCTTCCTAAGGCGGAGACGGGTTTGTAGGCTTTGTGTGTCTGGAGAGCTTTTACTTCGGGGTGATCTTTATAGCGGCTCCACAGTAGATACGAGATAACCGCTTCGTATATCGAAGCGTATTGCATTATCTGAAATTTGACGAAGGCGTGAATCTCGTCACCATCTGCCAAGAGAGCTTCCATTAGTTTGGAAATGTATCTGGCTGAGTAATAGGCGCGGCCTAGGCGCTTTCTAAGTTCTGGATCTTCGATGAACGAGAATTGATCAATATGCCATTGAATATCGCCTGGCAGATCCTTTGTGCAGTACGTGCGTACGGTGTCTCTGATACTTTGTTCTAATGGCATGGCGTCCTGCAGGTCTATGGCTGGGGGTAGATGGAATCAATGTGATATCGGCCCACCTTAATCAAACGCGATCGAATGTCTGTCTGCTCATCGTTCCGGCCGCGGTTTGCTGAACCGATAGGCCGGCGGCAGTTTCAGTTGCGGCAGGTCCGCGGGCTTGTCCGGAAAGTAGAATTCGCTGCCGCGCAGCCATCGTGCCTGAAAGTGATTCCAGAACAGGATGGCATCCATCTGCCAGGTGAATTCGAAGACACGCCAGCGGCCGTTGCCGCCGATCCGCTCGCCGGTGGGATTGAAGGGGATGCCGTTCAGCTTGCAGATCTCGTCGATCTCGAACCAGTTCTCGCGCAGATAGCTGTCTTCGAGCGCGACATGATAGGGGCGATCTGGCCGCCATCGATATCTGCCCGTCCCACGCGGATAGAAGCCATGCCGCTTCATCAGGAATTCCGGCAGCCGCGCGATGCCTTTGGCGATGCGCCGGGCTTCGTCCGATGTCAGCTTGTCGTGGCCGAAACTGTATTTCTGCAGGTCGTCGCGACTGTAGACCCACGCCACCGTGATGCCATTGGCATCGACCACGCGAAAGCTCTCGGCGTTGTCGCTCTCGACCCGCCACGGCGGTGGGAAACGTCTCTTTTGGCCCTCTGACGGCATGAGAACAAAATAAGAACATTGCGGCCGGGCGGTCAACCCGGCGCGGCGGCAAACCCCACCCAAAATTCAGTTTTTACAATGCGTTACGGCATCGCCGTACCGCTCCTTCACCCGTGTCTTACCTGGAGCAGCAGATGACCTTCGACCACAACCAGAGCGCGCCCGAAATCAAGGCCGGCATTCCATCCGGCGATGCGCAGGACGTCTATGACGCGATGATGCGCACCTTCGAGGACTTCAAGTCCGAGAACGACGCGCGCCTCGCCAGCATCGAGAAACGATCCGGCGATGTCCTTGTCGAGGAGAAGGTGGCGCGCATCGATGCGGCGCTCGACGCGCATCAGCGCCGCCTCGATCAGTTGTCCCTGAAGGGCGCGGGGCCCGCACTTGCTGCGGACAGCGCCGCGCGCCCCCAACCATCCGAGCACAAGTCGGCCTTCGATGCCTATGTGCGATCCGGCGAGAGCGAGGGGCTGCGGCAGATCGAGACCAAGGCGATGTCGGTCGGGTCAAACCCCGATGGCGGCTATCTGGTGCCTGTCGAACTGGACAGTGTGATCGGCGAACGGCTCGCGATGATTTCGCCGATCCGCAGCATTGCAGGCGTGCGCAGAATCTCCAGCGGCCTCTACAGGAAGCCGTTCACGACGTCGGGGCCGGCAACGGGCTGGGTCGGCGAGACGGCGGCGCGCCCGCAGACCAATTCGTCGACATTCGATGTGCTGTCGTTTCCTGCGATGGAGCTTTACGCCATGCCGGCGGCGACCGCGACGCTGCTCGACGATGCGGCCGTCAATCTCGACGACTGGCTGGCCGGGGAGATCGATCAGGTCTTTGCCGAGCAGGAAGGCATGGCCTTCGTCTCCGGCGACGGGGTCAACAAGCCGAAGGGCTTTCTCAGCTATACGACGGTGGGGAACAGCGCATGGAGCTGGGGCAATATCGGCACCATCGCCACGGGCGTTGCCGGCGCCTTCGCCGCGTCGAACCCCTCCGACAGCCTGGTCGATCTGATCTATGCGCTGAAGGCCGGCTATCGCCAGAATGCGAGTTTCGTGATGAACCGCCGGACGCAGGCCACCGTCCGCAAGTTCAAGGACTCCACCGGCCACTATCTGTGGCAGCCGCCGGCCACCGCCTCAGGCCGCGCCAGCCTGATCGGCTTTCCGCTGGCCGATACCGAGGACATGCCGGACATCGCCGCCGGCTCGCTGTCCATCGCCTTCGGCGATTTCCGCAGGGGCTATCTGATCGTGGACCGCCAGGGCGTGCGCGTGCTGCGCGATCCGTATTCCGCCAAGCCCTATGTGCTGTTCTACACCACCAAGCGGGTCGGCGGCGGGGTGCAGGATTTCGATGCGATCAAGCTGCTGAAGTTTGCGGTGAGCTGAAGGGCGAACGGCGCGGGCGATGTGCCGTCGCCCGCCATTGCCTGGTTCAGCAATAGCGGTAGTTGCAGCCAAATTGCTGGCGGCCGACAAGCAGCTCCGGCGGCACACCATAATGGCTGTAGTAATAGGAAACCTGCGGCGGGCCGAAATAGCGGTAAACCTGAATGGGAGCTCCGACCGGGGACGAATAGGTGGTGACCTTGTCGAATGGCGGGGATTCGACGGCAAGGTAACGCCCGCCGCCAACAAGCGGCGCCGGCTCCGCCACTTGACCACTTCCATAGCGCGGAGCGCCCGGGAGATCGGCGGCTGCCGCCGGCAGCGTCACGGCAGCAGCGATGCAGGCGAAGGCGAGCTGGCGCAGCACGACGGGCATTCCTTCTGATCAGCGCGTCACTGCGCGGGAGCGATGGCGACGGTTGTGCGCAGCATGTTTGCCAGAAAGAGCTTGTGTGAGGCTGATCTGACCTGAGCGGCGTGGGCCGCAGATAGGCCGGATGGCGCGGCAGGAGCGCTCGCCATCGCCTTCGGCGATTTCCGCAGGGGCTATCTGATCGTGGACCGCCAGGGCGCGCGCGTGCTGCGCGATCCCTATAGCGCCAAGCCCTATGTGCTGTTCTACACGACGAAGCGGGTGATGATATAAATCGAACTCTAGAAGATGAAATTTTGACGCGACCGGCAGAGTGGTTGATGTGGCAGGGATTGTCTCAGAGGTGGTGAGGATCAAGCTTCGTATGCCTACTTCATAAGTTTAAACCGAATAATTCTGATCTGAGTAGCTGTTTCCTAAGTCGGAGATTGTTTCGCTGCCTGAACTTCGATGGCTCGACAAACTCTCACAATCGCACAATAAGCGAAAGCCAGCAGCAGGAACATCGATCCTAATACAAGCCACGTCACCTCCCACGTCAGTCCTTTTTGGTAACCGGGGTCGCGTTGAAGGCAGCCATGATTGACTGCGTCGAACACGTCCCTTCGCCCCTTGCTAATTGCGTCCTGCTCGACTCTTGCTTGATTTGCCATCTCTAGAACCGTCTTGCTCCGGTCAACAAGCCGCAAAGAGGCATCTCCGGTCTGAGAGTTTCCGTATGCGAGAGCGCTCTCGCTATTTTTCAGAAGTTTCTCAACCAAGTTGTTGTATAAGGCGATTTCGTTGTTAGCGGTACTGTTGGCCAAGATCTCGTGAGCATGCTCACAAGTCTTGTTTGATCCGATTTCTAGCATCGAAAGCGTAATCCCGCGGCCCGAAGCCACAGCCGTCAAAGCAACAGGCATCGCAATAGTTAGGAGGTAGCCAGCAAAAAGAATCAATATCAGCCCGGTCACAAACAAGGTTACTTTCCAAGTTTCGGACAATCTTCCGAAGGCCTTTACGAGTAATATCATTTTGCCATCCTATCTTACTGAGCGCATGGGGGCTGCGAGGGCTTGCCACACGCTTTTGCCGCGTCGGCAGGCTTAGGTGGTGGTGTTGTTGAGACCACGACGATACTCGTGGGAAGCGGAACTTGTTTAAAACCAGAGACGTTTCCGCTTTCGTCGAACTTGAGGCGATAAAAGCCTGAACAGTTTTGAATCACGGTCTTTGTCCCACCCGCAGCAGCTCCGGGCTTAAACGCTAAGACGCCGGCGCCCGGGGCGATTGATTTGACTAGACTAGCGACGGCTGTGAGATTTTCCGCTGTCTTGCTATGGGCTTTTCCGGTTAATCCTGTCAAATTCCAGCCGTCCTGGAGAGTTGGGTCAGCCTCAGCAGTCCCGAAACCTGCATCCATCGTAATGGCGTATTCTTCAGATTTGTCTGGCAACATTATTAGCTTCGCTTCGCAGCTTGTTGAGTTGCCGGCGACGGTGGGCTGTAGCGATAGGTAGGGAGCGGGTCTCCAGTATCTTACGCCGCGTTGGTTATCATCGGTGACTCGATCAACCGAAACGCGGGCACAACCAGAAAAATTGAAAGAGATCGCGACGGCTGCAATCAATCTTGCGCACGTTAAAGTCATAGCCGGCCCCATAATTAAACTAATCAAAAGAGCAGCATAGCAATTGCACTAAATCTATTACAAGTTGTATTTGTGAGGCCGTCTAGATGGTGCCGGATCTTGCAAATGGGTGGGATGATAGTCTCGCTGTTGGAAGGTACACAGGTCGTGAAGCTATCGGCAGGTCGCAACGATTGCTGCGAAGGCTTGCAAGGGAGAAGCGCCACACGATCGCGCTCAATCGATGTTCGGGATTACTGGTTAGAACGCCAAAGTATTCGGTAGCTAAATGTCCGTATCCCCCTTCACCCAACGCCCCGCGCGCGGCTTCACGCTCGAAGCCATCGAGAATATGCGCCAACGCTACGAGGACACCGACGAGACGCAGGCGTCCATCGCGGCGGATTTCGGCATCCACAGCAAGACGCTTCGGACGCTGGCGCGCGACCATGGCTGGAAGCTGCGCAAGGATCGACCGCCGCGCGGTTTGCCCGCGGCGATCCGGTTGAACCTGTTGGCCGATCAGGCGGTGGGTGCTGCAGCCGGCGAAGCGTCGTCCGATCCTCCGGCGATGATGCCAGCGGCTGAAGAGGCAGCCGTGTCACCAAATATCGCTGCGAGGTTGGAGCAGGCGGTCGAGAAGGAATTGCGCAAGGTCGAAGCCTTGCGCAACGAATTCGGCAATCCCGCGCATCGCAGCATCGAGGCCGAGCGGACGGCGCGGACGCTGGCCACGCTCACCGAAACCCTGTTCAAGGTGCGCCGGCTGCGTGAGCCGGGCCAAACGGGCGCCGTTGCCGATGACGATCTGCCCGCCGACATCGCTGAATTCCGTCACGAGCTTGCGCGCCGCATTGACGCGTTTGTCCGCAGCCGGGCTGACGGAGTCGTTCCTGCCGACGCTGGGCCTGCAGACGCAACTGCGCCTGCACCATGATTTCGCGTGTTTTGCGCATCGCCATCAGGAGCATGGTGAGGCCGGCAATAATGGCGCGCCATGGACGACCTGGCTGATGCTGGGCGGGCGAGGGGCGGGCAAGACCCGCACCGGCGCGGAATGGGTGCGGGCGCTGGTGCGCGGCACGCCGCCTTATGCAGATCATCCCCATGGCCGTGTCGCACTGATCGGCGAGTCCGAGCACGATGCCCGCGAAGTGATGGTGGAGGGCGAGTCCGGACTGCTGCGGGTTGGCCCGCGCGCCGAGCGGCCGACATGGACTGCCACACGCAAGCGGCTGGAGTGGCCGAACGGGGCCGTCGGGCAGGTGTTCTCTGCGGATAATCCCGAGAGCCTGCGTGGCCCGCAATTCGAGGCGGCATGGTGCGACGAGCTTGCGAAGTGGCGCTATGCCGAAGCGGCATTCGACACGCTGCAATTTGGACTGCGGCTCGGTGCGCGACCGCGGCAGTTGATCACCACGACACCGCGGCCTTTGCCGATCATCAAGCGCCTGCTCGCCGATCCGCGCACGCGGGTCACGCGCGCGCCGACGCAGGCGAACAAGGATTACCTGTCGCCGACCTTTCTCGATGCCGTCGTCGGCCGCTATGCCGGCACGCGGATGGGGCGGCAGGAGCTGGATGGCGAGCTGATCGAGGATCGGCCGGATGCGCTGTGGTCGCGCGGGCTGATCGAGGCGTGCCGCGTGGTGGAGCCGCCGCCGCTGCAACGCATCGTGGTGGCGATCGATCCGCCGGGCACCTCGCGCAAGGGCGCGGATGCCTGCGGCATTGTCGCGGTGGGCCGCGCCGAGAGCGGCTGGTTCTATGTGCTGGAAGATGCCTCGGCGGCGGGGCTGTCGCCGTCGGCCTGGGCCAGCAAGGCGGTGGCGCTGTATCGCCGGCTCAATGCCAACAACATCATCGCTGAAGTGAATATGGGCGGCGAGATGGTGCGCGCGGTGCTGCGCGAGGTCGATCACACGGTGCCGCTGAAGGAAGTGCACGCCACGCGCGGCAAATATCTGCGCGCCGAGCCGGTGGCGGCGCTTTATGAGCAGGGCAAGGTGAAGCATGTCGGCTGCTTCCCCGATCTTGAAGACGAGATGTGCGACTTCGGAGTGGAGGGACTATCGAGCGGGCGCTCGCCTGACAGACTCGACGCCATGGTGTGGGGCATCACCTCGCTGATGGGCGGTGGGACTCACAGCGGCCCGCGCATCCGGCTGTTGTGACAATCAGTTGTGACAATCGGACGACGCCACGGAACCATGCCCCGCCGCTGTCGTTACCTCCATTCACGCCAGCTTTGGGAGAACGACAATGAGACTGACCGAACGCGTCGCGTGTGCGGCGGTGATTGCCGCGATGGGGACCTTTGCGGGATCGGCGGCCCGGGCTGCCGACCAGACCTTCACGGGGGTCGTCACCATTCTCGATCGCACCACCAGCGAAGTGGTGATCAAGCAGGCGCCGGCCGGCGAAACCATTGGCGCGAATACGCCGGGGGCGGTGGAGAAATTCAGGCTGCGCAGCGTGCCGGAGTCGCTGCATGCCGGCGAGCGCGTGACAGTGACCTATACCGAGAGCAATGGCGTCAAGACGATCAGCAATGTGACCGAGAAGAAAGACTAGGCGATCCGGGCGCATGACATGCTTCCGCATGCGCCCGGACGCCCTGATGCAGGCAGGTTCAATCCTTCAGCACGAATTTCTTGCGCAGCTCGGCCGCGACTTCGTCGGCGAGCTGCTGCGCATAGGTGGCGTGTTTCGGCGCGGTGATCACCATCGGCCGCCAGCCGAGCGCGGCATCCCTGCGAACCGAGACATAGACGCCGCCGACAACGATGCGCTGGGCGATCATTTCCTCGAGTTCGGCTTCGGTCTTTTCTTCTTTTCGCACAACCGGCTTCCCGCACTGCCCTGTGAAAGCTACCGCTTTAATTGGGGCGGCGTTTCGAAAATGCAGTTCACAAGAATGAGAGACGCCGGCGCCGCGATGTCGCAGTCGAAGGCATCGTCACAATGGGCACATGCCGCAGCGCGGCAGGCGTGTTCCGCGCGGCGCCGCAGATCTCAGCAATAGCCGTAGAAGCCGCAGCCATAGGGCGCGCGGCTGAAGATCGTTTCGGAATTGGTGCCGTAATAGTTGTGGTAATAATAGGAATTCGGCTTGCCGTAATAGCCGTGCACGATGGAGGGAATATCGACCTCCGGCGCATAGTGCACGATCGGCTCTTCGATCGGCCTTTCGTCCCGGACCACCACCACGCGGCGGCTCTTCACCACCGGCTCGTCGAACAGCCGGCCGATGCGGCCCTGGCCGGCCATGTCGGCGGCCTGCGCGCCCGCGGTCAGGGCCATCGCGACGACGGTGAGCGTGAGCAGGCGCAGCATCTGTGACATCCCCATGATTCGCGGAGCATAGCGGAGAACCTTTCACGGATCTTAACGACGGCGGCCTGGCGCGGCGCTTTGCCGGCACAGCCTTGCGCTCGGGAGCGCCGCCGTCAGAGCGGCGTGCCCCAGGCGCGCGCGGTCTGCAGGATCCAGTCGCGATACAGCGTCAGCGGCGTCACGCCGGTGAGGCCGCCGCAGCCGGCGGCGTTCTTCGCGCCGGTGGACCACGACACCACGCCGATCACGACGTTGCGGCCGTTCTGCTGTTGCAGCACCGGCCCGCCGCTGTCGCCGGTGCAGGCGCCGAGGCCGTCGCGCGTGTTCTCGGTCGCGGGATCGACCAGTCTGATCTGCAACTTGCCGGGATGGCTGGTGGAGACCAGGGACGCCGCGCGCACGGTGCCGCCGCTCTTGCCGTCGCCGCGCACGGCGACGCCGATGCCGGCCACGGTGTAGCTCTGCCCGGCGGCGAAGGGCTCGGTGGGCACGCCGAGCGGCAGCGCCGCCTTGCCGGGCAGGGGATCTGCGAGCTGCAGCAGCGCCACATCGGCGCTGGCGCGATGCGCCTTGATGCCCTGCGCATTGAACTGCGGATGATCGGCGACCCGTTTCACCGCCAGCAATTGCGGCTGCCGCTGCGCGTCATAGAGCACGATCTTGTAGCTGGCGCCGGGCGTCACGCAATGCGCCGCGGACAGCACCAGCGTCGGCGCGATCAGCGTGCCCGAACAGAAATTGCCGCGCGAGCCGACAATGGTGATCACCGCGCGGCCGATCTCGTCATCGCGCACCGCCGCGCCGCCGACAAGGGCGGAGGCGGGGACGGATATTGACGCGATGAGGCTGCTGGCGATGGCAATGCGGGCAACGGCAATGCGGGCAATGGCGCGCGAGTGCCTGATCGCGCGTGCGCGCGGCGTTGCGCCGGCGCGCGGCGGCATGCGGGAACCTGTCTGAATCATGGCGGGGATGTCAGCCGCACGGCCCCGCGATGTCAATGCACCGATTGGTCACACGAGCATCCCGGAGTTCCCCATGTCCGCCATTCCTCTGCTGCCGCCGGCCGGCGAGCCGCTGTCGCTTGCCGAGGCCAGACAATTTCTGCGTGTCGAGCACACCGACGACGACGCCGTCATCGCCGCGCTGATCGCCGCCGCCCGCGCGCATGTGGAAGCGCTGACGCGCCGTGCGCTGCTGACGCAGACCTGGCGGTTCGTGCTGGATGCCTGGCCGGCGGATGGACGCATCGCGCCGCGCATCGGCCCGCTCACGTCGCTGCTGGCAGTGCGGATATTCGATGCGCGTGGCGTCGCCCATGCGCTGGAGGTCGAGAGTTTCGTTGTTGATCGCGCGGCGAATGTCATCGCGGCGCCGTGCTGGGCCTTGCCCGTGCCGGGACGCGCTGTCGCCGGTATCGAACTCGATGCGGTCTGCGGCTTCGGCGCATTGGCGGGCGACGTGCCGGCGGATCTGATCCATGCGCTGAAGATCCTGCTGGCGCACTGGTATGACAACCGCGGGCTGGCCCCGGCCAGCGGCGGCGCGGCGACGCAGCCCGCAGGTCTGCAGGCGCTGATCGCGCCGTATCGGATGCTGTCGCTATGATCGATCCCGGACGGTTGAAAACACGGCTGGTGATCGAGGCGCCCGTTGAACGTGACGACGGGCAGGGCGGCGTCACGCGCAGCTACGGCGCCGTCGCCACGGTCTGGGCCGCGGTGCTGCCGGCGCGCATGACGCGCGCGGTCGAGGCCGATGCCGACGGCGCGCTGGTGCATCTGCGCATCGTCCTGCGCAGCGGCGTCGCGCTGACCCTGCGGCATCGCTTCCTCGACGGCGCGAAGATCTATCGCATCACCGCGCTGCGCGAGATCGACGACCGCAGGTTCATCGAGATCGACGCCGCATGGCGCATCGACTGACCTGAATCTTACCCCCCTTCAGGGGAGGGTAAAAAAGAGGGATCATCCCATGCCCGCAGCCCAAGTGAGTGCCAGTGCCAGTGTCGCCTTGCGCGCGGCGATCTTCGAGGCGCTCAAGGCCGACACCGCACTCGGTGCCGCACTCGGCGGTCACCGTGTCCATGACGAGCCGCCGGCCAATGCCGCCTTTCCCTATGTCACGCTCGGCGATGCCCGCATCGTCGATGTCTCCGCCGATGACGGCCAGGTGCAGGAGCATCAGCTCACGCTGCATGCCTGGTCGCGGCAGGGCGGCCACAGGGAGGCGCATGTCATCACCGGCGCGCTGCTGCAGGCGCTGGACGACGCGCCGCTGACGCCCGCCGGCCACCGGCTGGTCAATCTGCGTTTCGCCATCGCCGATATCCGGCGCGAGGCCGATGGCCGGACCTATCACGCCGTGGTGCGGTTTCGCGCCATCACCGAACCAGAGGATTGAAGGGAGCACGCGATGGGCGCACAGAAGGGCAAGGATCTGCTGATCAAGATCCATAACGGCACCACCTTCGTCACGGTGGCGGGATTGCGCAGCCGCCGCATCGCCTTCAATGCGGAGATCGTCGACATCACCCATGCGGAGTCCGTCGATCGCTGGCGCGAGCTGCTGGCCGGTGCGGGCGTGCGCCGCGCCTCGATCTCCGGCCGCGGATTGTTCAAGGACGGCGCGTCCGATGCCTTGGTGCGGCAGGCGTTCTTCGACGGCACCATCAATAACTGCCAGGTGCTGGTGCCCGATTTCGGCACCATCACCGGCCTGTTCCAGATCGCGAGTCTCGAATTCGCAGGGGAACACAATGGCGAAGTGAGCTTCGATCTCGCGCTCGAGTCCGCCGGCGCGCTGACCTTTGCCGCGGTGTGACCGACGGTGCTTGTGGCTTCACCCCACCCCGTCTCGCATTGCGCTTCGCGCGCTGCTCACCGACCCTCCCCCTTCAGGGGAGGGTAAGAACGGAGATCACCATGCCCAACAGATTGCGCGGCGAGATCGCCGCCGAACTCGGCGGCCGCAGCCGCACGCTGGTGCTGACGCTCGGCGCATTGGCGGAGCTGGAAAGCGCGTTCGGCGCCGACGATCTCGCAGCTCTGGCGGAGCGTTTCGGCTCCGGGCGGATGTCGGCGCGCGATCTCATTCGCATCATCGGCGCCGGACTGCGCGGGGCGGGCGAGGGGATCAGCGATGACGAGGTTGCGGCCATGACGGTGCCGGGCGGCGCGGCGGGCTTCGTCGGCATTGCGGCCGAGCTGATAGCAGCCACCTTCACCGATGCGCGGCAGGCGGCGCGATGACATCGCCCGCGCCATTTCCGTGGGCCGAGGCGATGCAGTTCGGCTTCGGCGTGCTCAGGCTGTCGTCCGATGCGTTCTGGCGGATGACGCCGCGCGAACTCGCTTGCGCCATCGCCGCGGTGCGCGGGCCCGCGTCGATGCCGATGGATCGCGGCGCACTCGACGAGCTGATGAAACAGTTTCCCGATTCCAGGGAGCCCTTGCATGAGTGACGCCAGTGACCTCAGCGCCGCATCCGGCGCGCTCGACAGCATGACGGCGAAGACTGCCGGTCTGACATCGGCCGCCACCACCTTCTCGAAGGTGATGACCCAGGCATTTTCGAGCTCGGTCGCGTCCGGCCAGAAATTCGACGACGTGCTGAAATCGCTGGCGCTGAAGATGTCCGATCTCGCCACGAAATCGGCGCTGCAGGCGGGCGCGGGCGCCATGACATCCGGCATTTCGGCGCTGGTGTCCGGCCTGTTCGGTAGCGGCAAATCCAGCGCAAGCAATAGTGTGAAAGCCTTCGCCGCCGGCGGCGTGATCGGGACGCCCAGCTATTTCCCGATGCCGGGCGGCGGCACGGGTCTCGCCGGGGAGGCAGGACCGGAAGCGATCATGCCGCTGCAACGTGCATCCGACGGCAGCCTCGGCGTCGCAGCTCAGGGCGGTGGCAACACGATCAACGTGCAGATCGCGACGCCGGATCTCGATGGCTTCCGTCGGTCGGAGAGCTATGTCACCGGCCAGATCGCGCGGGCGGTGGCGCGCGGCCAGCGCAGTCTGTGAGGCGCTCGCGGACCTCATGGTGAGGAGCCCGCTTCTTTCAGCGGGCGTCTCGAACCATGAATGCGTGCGATCTGCTTACCCTCCCCTGGAGGGGGAGGGTCGTCACGTGCGCAGCGCGTGACGGGGTGGGGTGACTGTTCATCGACGGTACTTGTGGCTTTACCCCACCCCGTCTCTCATCGCGCTTCGCGCGCTGATCGTCGACCCTCCCCCTCCAGGGGAGGGTGAAGGAAGAGTCTCATGACAACCTTTCACGACATCCTGTTTCCCCTCGATATCGCGCTGAAGAGCGCGGGCGGGCCGGAGCGGCGTACGGAGATCGTGTCGTTCGGCTCCGGGCGCGAGGCGCGCAATGCGCGCTGGGCGCATTCGCGGCGCCGCTTTGACGCGGGCTACGGCATCAGGACACTGGCGGCGCTGCAGAGCGTGGTGGCGTTCTTCGAGGAGCGGCGTGGACGGCTGCACGGCTTTCGCTGGCGCGACAGGCTCGATCAGTGGTCGAGCATGTCGGGCGAAGCGATCTCGCCTGATGATCAGGGCATCGGCGTCGGTGACGGCGCGACCGCTTCGTTTCAATTGATGAAGACCTATGGCAGCAATTTTGCGCCCTATCAGCGGCCGATCACCAAGCCCGTCGATGGCAGCGTGCGGATTGCCGTTGGCGGCAACGAGCTGGCGAGCAGTGCATTCACCTGCGACCCGACCACCGGCATCGTGACATTTGCCGGCGGGCATCTTCCGGCCGTGGGTGCAGCCATCACCGCAGGCTTTCAGTTCGACGTGCCGGTGCGGTTCGATACCGACTATCTCGAAGTCGATCTGTCGGCCTTTGCCGCCGGGGCGATCCCGAAAATTCCGCTGGTGGAGATCAGGATATGAGGACGATCCCGGCAACCTTGCAGGCCAGGCTCGATTCCGGCGTCACCACGCTGGCGCAGGTCTGGAAGCTGACGCGGCGCGATGGCGTTGTTGCGGGCTTCACCGATCACGATTGCGATCTCGTCATTGACGGCGTCACCTATCGCGCGGGCACCGGGCTCGCCGCATCAGAGGCCTCGAGCCGCTTCGATCTGTCGGTCGATGGGGGCGATATCGCCGGTGCGCTGGACGACGAAATCCTCACCGAGGCCGATCTCGCGGCGGGGCGTTACGACGCCGCCCAGGTGGAGACCTGGCTGGTGGACTGGAGCGACGTGGCGCTGCGCCTGCTGACGGCGCGCGGCACGCTCGGCGAAGTGAAGCGTGAGGGCACGGCGTTCATTGCCGAGTTGCGCGGCCTCGCAGACCTGCTATCGCAGGAAAGCGGCCGGCTCTATACGGCGAAATGCGGCGCCGATCTCGGCGACGGCCATTGTCGGGTCAATCTCGCCGGCTGGCGTGGCACCGGCGCGGTGGCGGCGCTTGAGGGCGTGTCGATGTTCTCGGCCAGCGGCCTCGATGCGTTTGCGGATGATCTGTTCACCGCGGGGCGTCTGACATGGGCAAGCGGCGGCAATGCCGGGCTGGCCATGGAGGTCAAGCAGCATCGCGTCACGCCGGGCCACGTGCGGCTGTCGCTGTGGCGGGCGATGGCCGAGCCGATTGCCGCCGGCGATACGTTCACCGTCACCGCCGGCTGCGACAAGACTCTGGCGACCTGCCGCGACCGTTTCGCCAATACCGACAACTTCCGCGGCTTTCCCGATATCCCCGGCAATGACTTCGTCATGAGCTATCCGACGCCGGGGACGGGTGGGGGATGACGCCGCAAGGAGCCATCCTCTCTTCGATTGATCGTCTGTGCCGTATACGCGACAGATTCTTGCAGCAACCAGTTGCGGAATTGCCGAAACGCGTGATTTCGCAACGAATCCTCGCTGTAAACGAGATAATACGTTCCTGTGCTCGCTGAATGCACTTTCGGATATGGCGAACTCAGTCGTCCGCTGGCTAAATCGTCGGCAATGAAGGAAGGGTCAGCCAATGCGTAGCCGAGGCCTTCAATGGCCCCCTGAATAGCCAAGCTGCGAGAGCTGAGCCAAATATCCTCGTTACTACTATTTTTCGTCAGTCCTGCGGTGGCGAGCCAGACCGGCCAATCTCCTGGCCGGGTCTGGATGTGCAGCATGGGGCGTGCAGCAAAGTCGTTGTGACGCTCTCGCAAGAACCTTGGGCTGCAAACCGGAGTCAGGTGCTCACCAAACAGCCGGTCAGCCAACAGGCCGGGCCAGTTGCCACAACCGTTTCGGATCCCGCAGTCGAAGCGCGACTGCTGGAAATCCACAACTTCCGCAGAGGCATCAATACTTATGCGGAAGGCGGGGTTTTGATGATGAAGGCGCTGCATCCGGGGAAGAAACCAGCGCGCCGCGAAAGTCGGCAACATGGTGACATGCAGTAACCGCTCTCGCTCTGAAATCGTCTCTGGCGCAACTGTGCGCCGAATGAGATCAAATCCGGCAGTCAACTGCGGCAACATGCGCTCTGCCGCCTCAGTCAGGCTGATGGAATTCGCGCGCCGTATGAACAGCTCAACTCCAAGCTCGGTCTCCAGCAGCCGGATCTGATGACTGATCGCAGATGGCGTGACATGCAATTCCGCTGCGGCGCTCTTGAAGCTCAGGTGCCGGGCGACAGCCTCGAAGGCGCGAATCGCGTTCAGAGACGGAAGGCGAACCTGCATGAGAATCTCTCAACCGATGGGCAAATTATTCGCGTTTGCGCCCAGCGTAGCGCCGAACCTAACTTAAATCCAAATAACTCTCTTCAAGATTAGGTTAGGTCCATGTCAGAATTTCCAGAGTTTCCCCAACTGGAAACCGCTCACAAGTCCTCAGGAGAGGTCTACGATCATGTGCAGCGCGCCTTCCACTGGATCATGGCCATCATCATTATTGTCGCCGTCCTGCTCGGTCTATGGGCGTCGTTCCTGATCCCGGGCACACCGCTCCGGCGAGCCTTGCTTGAGGTGCACAAGTCCTTCGGCATGATTTCGCTTCTTCTCATCGTTCCACGGATTGCCTATCGCTTGCTGGTTCCGGGGCCAACGGAGCTTGCGCACGGCACGGCCTTGACCCGCGCCGCCGCTCACGGCGGGCATCTGCTCTTATATATCCTGATGATCGTCATGCCCGTCTCCGGTTATCTGTTTTCCGGAGCCGGCGGCTATTCACTGCCGTTCTTCGGTCTGTTTTCCTGGCCGCGTATCGTCCCCCAAGACGATGCTCTTTCAAAACTTGGACAGGCTATTCACGATTGGGCAGCGTGGGTTGTTTACGCCATGCTCCTGGTTCACGTTGCAGCGGTCGTCGTGCATGAGGTTTTTACGCCTCATAGCGCACTTGCGCGAATGCTGCCGAGCTGGAAGCGACGGAGCGATCCGTAACATTGAGAAGTTGCTGATGTCGGCAGTCAAAGGATCTTGAAGTCGACACATCGACGGCCGCACAATTCGGTGAACGCATGTCGAGTGATCTCAAGCGCTGGAACACGATTATGGCGGCGCAGCCTGTTGCTCACTTGCCGCCGGTGACATCGAGGAAGGTGTTGGTGATGAAAGACGCCTCGGCGCCTGCCAGCCACAGGATCGCGCGCGCAACTTCTTCAGGTTGACCGCCTCGGCCCATCGGGATCGAATCCTTGACGCGATCCACGCGTCCGGGCTCTCCGCCGCTCGCGTGCATGTCGGTATAGATGTGTCCGGGGCGAATGCAGGCGACGCGTATGCCATCCCGCGCGACTTCCTTGGCCAAGCCGATGGTGAATGTCTCGAGAGCGCCCTTCGACGCGGCGTAGTCGACATATTCGTTCGGACTGCCGAGCCGGGCCGATGCCGATGAGATGTTGATCACGACGCCGCCCCGCCCGTTGTGACGATACGACATGCGCTTCACGGCCTGCTGGGCACAGAGGATAGGGCCAATCGCGTTGACGGCGAAGATGCGCTGCATCCGCTCGAATCCGAGATCTTCCATCCGGGACTGCCGCGCAAGCATTGCGGCGTTGTTTACCAGCACATCGATCCGGCCGAACACACGGTCGATCTCGGCGAATAGCTGGGCGACCTGCTCTGGATCCGCGCTATCTGCGCGCACGGGTAAAGCCTGACGCCCGGCAGCTTCAACGTCAGCCGCCACCGCAAGGGCGGCAGACTCGTTGGAGACGAAGCTGATCGCGACATCGTAACCTTGTGCGGCAGCAAGCCGCGCAGTCGCCGCGCCTACGCCGCGACTTCCACCCGTTATCAGAATGAGCGGCGCCTGTGAGACGGTATCCATTTGGCGAACCTTCATGTGGTGGTGAGCTGAAAATTGATCGACATTGCCGGCGACAGGCCGATGATCTCGCTGGCGGCATTCGGTTGGAGCACCGCGGCGCAAATGACCCATGCGAAAGCCGCAGCGTCATGCCTGCTGTCCGGACGAATGCGACGCCGCACCGGCGTCGACGTCGTCGCTCAGATGCCGCGAGAGCGCGATCACGAACGGGCAGATCGCCAGCGCCGTGATCGCGGTCGCGGCCGTGGCCGTCGCGGGGCCGAACGCATCGCCCAGAAAACCATAGAGAACGGGGGCACCGGCGCCCGCGCCGATGGTGCCCGTATAGAACAGAGCGAATGCACGCTCGGTGCGATGGGGCGGGGTCAGTTCGGGAACCGTTCCATACAGCACCGATGACGTGCCGTTGAGCATCACTCCCAGCGCCGGCAGAAGGACGATGGCCGGGACCAGCGGCAGAACCAGAACGCCGACAATCAGAACGGCCGTAGCACCCTCGGTGAAGAGGACGGTGCGCCGGGTGCCGATCTTGTCGCCAAGCCAGCCGCAGGCAAACTTGCCGGCGGCCCCGCCGATGAAAACAAGTGCCAGGGCAAAACCGATGGTGGGAAGCGTCGCGCCCTTTGCAATCAGTAGAAATGGCAGAAAGGCGAGGAAGCCCATTCTGACGGCGCTATCGAGCATTCCGATCGCCAGCAGCCAATAAAACCCGCCCCGATTTCGGCCCGTCTGGCGGGATCGTTCCTTCGCATCAATTGCATGTCCTTTGCCGACCGCCGGCATCCACACAGCCATGGCGAGGGACACGGCGATGCCCGCGACAGCGAGAGCGAATACGGCGTGTTGCCAGGCGACGCTGACAAGCAGCAGGGACATGAGCGCCGGGATGGCCGCCTTTCCGAGATCGCCGGTGAAATTGTAGACGCCAAGCGGCCTTCGCGCAGCGCGCCCATAGGCGCGCGACACGGCGGCGGATGCCAGAGGGTGTTGGGTGCTTGAGCCTGCGCCTGCCAGCGCAAGCGCCAGGCACAGTCCGACGATGCCGCCGGAGAGGCCCGCGAGCGCGTAGCCCAGTGCCGCCAGCGCTGTGCCGCAACAGAGAATGATTTTGGCGTCGATGCGCTCCGCAAGATGGCCTGCCGGAATTTGCAGACACGCCATGGTGCCGGAATAGAGCCCGCGCAAAATGGCGAGCACGCTGTAGCTCAGTGCGAATTCGGCCTGCCAGATCGGCAGCAGCACGTAGATCACGTCGGTGAAGCCGTCATGCAGGGCGTGATTGAGCCCGGTGAGCGCAAGCGTTCGCGCGGCGCGTGTCTGGTTCGGAGGAGGCGACGTGGCGGAGGTCGCGGTCTCGTGCTGTGTCATGGGTCTTCCGGCGCTGGCGCAGCAGTTACAGAAAATCTGAAGATTGGCGTGCCGGATTTGAATCGGACGCGCAAAATGCTGCTAAAAGTCACCATGAACGAGACTTGTGACTGTCACAAATCAGTAATACTCAAGTTATGGGTTAGAAATTCTCAATCATGTCCACCTTTGTCCCGCGCCGCAGCCTGCCGCCGCTGAATGCGGTCCGCGCCTTCGAGGCCGCCGCCCGTCTCGGCAGTTTGAAGGAGGCGGCCGTCGAACTCAGCGTGACCCATGGCGCCGTCAGTCAGCAGATCCGCCTGTTGGAAGACTGGTTGGGTGCTCCGGCGCTGTTTCGGCGCTCGGTCCGGCGGGTCGTGCTGACGCCTGCGGGCGCCGCACTGCTGGCCGAATTCGGGCCGGCCCTCGATCGCATTTCGGCTGCCGTGCAGCAGCATCGCACCAGACGGGATGATGCGCCGTCCATCGTGCTGCATGTCAACGCGCTGGCGACCTTCAGTCTGCGATGGCTGTTACGACGCATGGGCGCGTTTCGTGCGGAGCATCCCGACATCGAGGTCCGCTTGAGTACGTCGAACGAGACGATCGACGCCCTGGCCGAGCCATTCGACGTCGTGATCAGAGGAGGGCCGGACACCTTTCCCGGCTACACGTCGCGTTTCCTGTTCGGGGAACGGCGGCTGCCAGTGTGCAGTCCGGCCATTCTGGATCGGGCGCCGCTGACCGACATCCGCGATCTGTCGCGCCATACGCTGCTTCATGTCTCGTCGATGGCACGACTTTGGCGCGACTGGCTGACCGAGGCTGGGGAGCCCGCCCTTCGCCCGGAGGCATCCCTGACCTTCGATCATTTCTACCTGACCATACAGGCAGCGATCGATGGGCTCGGGGTGGCGATGGGTCCGACCGCGCTGGTCGCCGATGATCTTGCGGCCGGGCGATTGATGACGCCGTTTCCGGACATCAGTCTCTCGGCGCGAAGCTACTTCGCCTATCTGCCGGAAGCGCGACGGACCGATCCACATATCGCCGTGTTCTGCGACTGGCTCGAGCAACAAGGCCGCGATCTCGTCCGCAGCTAGCCTTCGCTGCATTGCTTCGTCCCGGGGCTCATCGCAATGACAACTGCACGCATCACCCGCGCTTTCCTCGTCGCCGAGGCGCGGAGCTGGATCGGCACGCGCTATCAGCATCAGGCGTCGCTCAAGGGCGTGGGATGCGATTGCCTCGGCCTCGTGCGCGGCGTCTGGCGCAGTTGCATCGGCAGCGAGCCGGAAGCGCCGCCGCCTTATGCCCCGGACTGGGCCGAGGCGCGGGGCGAGGAAGCGCTGGCGCAGGCGGCGCTGCGTCATCTGGTGCCCATTGCGTTGAATGAGTTCAGCGCCGGCGACGTGCTGCTGTTTCGCTGGCGCGACGGCTATGTGGCCAAGCACGCGGCGATTGCGAGCGGCGAGGGCACGATGATCCACGCCCATGACGGCGCCGCCGTCTGCGAAGTCGCGCTAACGCCGTGGTGGCGGCGGCGCCTGGCCTATGCGTTTCGGTTTCCCGGAGTCACTTGACGCCGGGCGCGTTGCGCGGACTTCATCATGCGCGGATTTCGCTCCCGGCTGCATCATCATTCATTGCGACACGTTCCTGTACCAGCATCGCGAATGATGTCTGGGCGTCATATCGATCGCTGTCGGCTTTCCAGACACATCGCGTCTCCGAAACAACATTCCCGCCTTTCAGCGGAAGAAGAACGACACCTGCAATATGCGCGGATATCATGGCGCGCGGAACCAGGGCGACGCCAAGACCGTGAGCGACGGCCGAGATCACGCTGACCCAATGCCGCACCTCATGAATGACCGTCGGCGAGAAGCCGGCAGACTGACAGGCCTCCAGAATGGAATTGAAATAGGCGGGCGAAGCCGAGCGACCGAACAGGATAAACTCCTCGCCGGCCAATTTCTCGAGTTGGACGGATCGTTTGGTGGCGTAGCGATGATCGCTGGGAAGACAGGCAAGAAGTGGCTCCCGGCAAAAGCGAAATCCGTCAAGGCCATCGGGCGTCTCGAGACCGTTGATAAAGCCGAAATCAATCTCGTCGCGCTTGAGGGCGGTAATCTGCTCAGCAGTATTCAGTTCCTGCAACCGCAACTCGATGCCGGGATGCAGCTGTCGGAACGATCGAATGATGGCAGGCAGGCCGCGATAAAGGGTCGAGCCGCCAAAGCCGACGCGCAACAAGCCGCCTTTCTCATGGTCGACTGCTCGCACGAAGTCGCGAACTTCCTCGACGCGACGGAGCAGAAAAGTCGCCTCCGATTGAAGTGCGCGCCCGGCAACCGTCAGCTCGACATTGCGGCTGTTGCGTTGAAAGAGCTTGGTGCCGAGGCTTTCCTCAAGCTGCCTGATGGCCAGACTGAGAGGCGGTTGAGAGATGGACAGCCTCTGGGCGGCGCGCCGGAAATGGCGTTCCTCGGCCAGAACCAGAAAATACCGCAGCAATCGCAGTTCCATCGCCGTCTCCGGGGATTGATATGTTCTGTGGATCGATCAACACGAAATAGTATTGGACGCTATCGGTCCGCCGCGGTCAACTGACTCCCAGAAAGCAAAAAAATCCGGGAGGACATCGAATGAATCGACCGAGGATGGCTGGCTTCGCCATGGCGATGGTTGCTGCGAGCCTCGCAATGGCGTGTAGCTCGGCGGCGAGAGCCGAATATCCGGATCGCCCCGTCAAACTCATTGTCCCCTTCGCTGCGGGCGGCCCCACCGATGCGCTGGCCCGCAATCTCGCCGAAGGACTGCGCGTCCAGCTCAAACAGACAGTGGTGGTTGAAAACAAGGGCGGAGCCGGGGCCAATATCGGCGCCGAATACACCGCCAATTCGCCGGCCGACGGCTATACCTTGATGTTCGGAACGTCAGGGCCTCTGGCCATCAATGTCAGTCTCTACAAGAAACTCAATTACGACCCGATCAAGAGTTTCGATCCCGTCATCATGCTCGGCAAACTCCCGAACGTGCTTTCCGCAGGTCCGGGATTGCCGGTCAAGGACCTCAAGGAGCTGATCGCCTATGCCAAGGCCGGCAACAAGCTGAACTATTCGTCCTCGGGTGTTGGCGCCTCGACGCATCTGTCGGGAATTCTCTTCAATGCGGAAGCCGGCGTCGATCTGCAGCACGTCCCGTATCGCGGTGCCGCGCCAGCCATGACCGATCTGCTGGGCGGACAGGTCCCGCTCAGCTTCTCGGACGTCTACTCGTCCGCTCCGCACATCAAGGCCGGGGCGATCCGCGCGATCGGTGTCACGACACTTGAGCGCACCCCGCTGCTTCCCGACGTTCCCACGCTCAACGAACTTGGGCTCAAGGGTTTTGACGTGAGTGTTTTCTTTGGAATTGTCGTTCCGAAGGGAACGCCGCCCGAGGTCATTGCCACGCTCAACGCGGCATTCCGGGAGGCCATCAAGGATCCCGCCATCAAGGCTGCCATGGACCAGCAAGGCATTATTCCGGCCCAGTCACTCACCCCGGCCTATCTGGCCGAGTTCATGGCATCGGAGACGCTTCACTGGCGCAGCGTTCTCGCGCAGGTCGGATTCGAACAGCAGTAAGAGAATTCAGAAAAGAGATATCGACATGAACTATCAGCATCCTTCGTCCAATTTCTCCATGCCGTCAGAGCAGCTGGCCAGCCGCGAGGCCACAGCCGAGCGCTCGAAGAAGCTTGCGCCGGACTGTGCGGGCAGCAACTTCTTTGACATCGATCACAATCTGCAAGTGTTGCTGCTGCAATATATCGATGCCGCGCTGCTGGATCACATCCGTCCGCATCTCGACAGTCTCGGTGAACTGTGCGGCAACGAGCTCCACGATCTGGCCGACGCCTCCGAACGGCACCCGCCCGTCCTGCGGCAGCGCGATCGATACGGGCGCGACGATGAAACGGTGGAGTATCACCCTGCCTATCAACGCATGGAAGAAATCGCCTACGCGCGCTACGGCATCCATGCCATGTCGTATCGGCCGGGGGTGCTGGGCTGGCCCGCGAAGCTTCCGCCGATCGTCAAATACGTCTTCCAGTACATCTTCTCGCAGACCGAATTCGGATTGATGTGCCCGGTCAACATCGCCGGCAGTTCTTCAGAACTCATTCGTCGCTACGGAAGCGACGAGGTGCGTGCCCGCTTCGTCGACCGCATGCTGTCGCAGGATATGAACCAGCTCTACCGTGCGGCACAGTTCATGACCGAAAAGGCCGGCGGCTCCGACGTTGGCGCGGCCGAGCTGACGGCCGTCCGGGATGGCGAAAACTGGCGGCTGTGGGGCGAGAAATGGTTCTGTTCCAATGTCAGCGGCGACGTGGTCGTGGTGCTGGCAAGGCCCGAAGGGGCCCAGGCTGGCGGCAAGGGCCTTGGCCTGTTCGCCATGCCCAAACATCTCGCGGATGGCACGCGTAACGCCTATCGGATTGTCCGCATCAAGGACAAGCTCGGCAGCAAGTCGATGGCCAGCGGTGAAGTCCGGCTGGAGGGTGCGGTCGCCTACCAGCTCGGTGATCTCAATCGCGGGCTCAAGCAGATGCTGGAGATGGTCAATTCGAGCCGGGTCTCGCACCTGGCACGCGCCGCCGGCATGATGCGGCGCTGCCTCAATGAGGCAATGGTTGCCACCCGCAACCGAAACGCCTTCGGCAAGAGCGTTATCGACCATCCCCTGATGCGCCGGCAGTTGCTGAAACTCATGGTGCCGACCGAGCAGGCGTTGTCAGCGCTGCTGTTTACCGCATCGGTCTCGGCCAATGAGGACCAGCCGGACGCACAGAAGATTCTGCGGATCATGACGCCGATCTGCAAGTATCGCGCTTGCAGGGACAATGTGACGGTCGCGACCGGATCGATGGAGGCTCGCGGCGGCAACGGCTATATCGAGGATTGGCCAAACGCAAAGCTCGTTCGCGACGCGCATCTCGGCGTGCTGTGGGACGGCACGAGCAACATCAACGCGCTCGATGCCATCCATCGATCGATCAAGAAGGAGCAGGCGCATCTTGTCCTGCAACAGGATCTCGAGAGCCGCCTCAAGCGCGCCGAAGGCCTTCCGGGCCAGTTCCGGACCCGCCTCGAAAACAGCGTGCGACAGGCATTTGCCTTTGCGGCCGAAATCGCCGCCGAACCGGACAACGAACGGTTCTGCCGTCTCGCCGCCGGTCAGTTGTACCATGCGGTCACCATGGTGCTTATGGCTGAAGAGGGACTGCGCGCTGCAGCGACAGGCGGCGACGCGCGCCGCCTTCTGCTCGCACGTTTCGTTCTCGAACATCGGCTGCAGAACAATGCGCCCCTCAACATCGCTTCGCTGAAGTGGGAAGAAGAGGCCATCGACCTGCTGCTCAATGACGGTCCGGTATCGCTCGATAGAGCCACCACGCTGCTTGTCGCCTGATGGCTGGAGGCCGACTATCGGGGGGATCGCACGACGCGGTCCCCTCCGTTGAATGGCGTGCGGTCACTCTCTGATCCACGGGACGCCGGTCCTTCCGGGCTCGAAAGGATGGCGCGATGGCAGGACGGCCTGCGGCTGGCAGCCCCAAGCGGGCGAATTTGCTTCCTTGTTTATACCGCCCGCGGTCTTCTCATCTGGATTTCCTATATGGGAATGGCCATGTTTGGTATTCGCGCTTCGATTTTGAGGGAGATCGCGCCGACATACCGGCTTGATCGGGCCGGGATTTCGATCTGACTGCTTCCATTGTGCGGCGAGGCGTATCGAACACCAAACGGGAGATGAACCGATGGCCGGTATTGAAGCGAATATGCGCCAGGACATCGCACCAGCGGTCATCGAAGCAGCGGACATCGACGCAGCGGCCGATGCGACTCCTGTTCTCGGCCCGGCAGCATCAGGGATGTTGCGATATCTCGCTTCATTCGCCATGACCGCCCTCGCGACAGCGGCGGCGGTTGGTATTGATAGCAAGGTGGCGATACCCAACCTCTCGCTGATATTTGTCATTCCCGTCATCATCGCGGGACTGAGCTTCGGTCTGGGCCCATCGTTCCTGTCCGCAGTACTCGGTGCTCTCGCCTTCAATTTCTTTCTCACGGAACCTCGCTACAGTCTCAGCGTCGATGACCCGGCCAATATCTGGGCGATTGGACTTCTGTTCGTCGTTGGACTTGTCGTGAGCGGCGTTGCCTTCACCTCTCACCAGAGGGCGGCCGAGGTATCCCGGTTGAATCGGCAGGCGATCGTCTTGCAAGGCTACAGCCGTGACGTCGCTGCAGCCGACAGCGTGAAAGCGATCGTCTCGCTCACATGCCGGGCTCTTGCCGCGCTGTTTCACGCGCCTGTGGTGGTGATGCTCATGTCCGGTGACAGAGTCATTCTTCTTGAGAAAACCGGTGACGCAGAACTGCAGGAGCCTGAACTGGAGGCGGCGCGTGCATCCCTCGCGACCGGGAGCACCGTACGCGGCGGCGTCTACCCGGACATCGCCTCGCGCTTTGACTTCTGGCCTGTACAGGCTGCCGGGGACAGCAATGCCGTTTTGGGAATCGCATTCGATCCGGATGAGCGTCCCGCCAGGCCGGACTTATCCGTGAACGTCGTGCGAAGTGTATTGGCCATGGGGCTTGCCCTCCAGCATGCGCGGCCGACCCGCGATGTTGAGCTCCAGAGCTGAGGCGGCAGCTTCGCCAGCCGGGCCCTGCGGAGATTGATTGCGAACTGCTCCCCGTCCGCACAGCCGAGAGCAACGAGAGATCGCGCAGCTCTATCGCGCCTGTCTCGCGAGCCCGGAATTGATATCCGGGCTTCGCTTGCGTGCAGAAATCCCCTGACGGGTGAACTGCGCGTGTCGGCGCTCCCATAAACAGACGCGAGAATTTCCAGCAGATGACCCGCGTGCGCGGTGTCTGGCCCATGCGTTCCGCTTTCCCGGAGTGAGCTGATGTCGCAACTCGTCCTCTCCACGGCCGGCGGCGCCATCGGCGGCATGTTCGGTCCCATCGGCGCGATCGCGGGGCAGCTTGCCGGCGCGGCGCTCGGCGGCGCGATCGACAACGCGCTGTTCGGCGCCGGCGATCAGACAAGGAGCGGTCCGCAGCTCGCCGATCTCGATGTGATGGCCTCCACCGAAGGCGCGCCGATCCCGCGCGTCTATGGCCGTGCGCGGCTGAGCGGGCAGGTGATCTGGGCGACACCGCTGGAGGAAGTCGCAACGTCGGAGACGGTGCCGACGGATGGTGGCAAGGGCCTCGGTGGCGGGCCGACCGCCACGACCACGACCTGCAGCTACTTCGCGAATTTCGCAGTGGGGCTGTGTGAGGGCGTGATCGGCCGCGTCGGGCGCATCTGGGCCGACGGCAAGCCACTCGATCTCGATGGTATCAATTTTCGCGTCTATCGCGGCACCGAAGATCAGATGCCGGACGGGTTGATCGTCGCGAAGGAAGCCGCGGGCAACGCGCCGGCCTATCGCGGGCTGGCCTATGTCGTGTTCGAGCGGCTGCCGCTGGCGAATTTCGGCAACCGGATTCCGCAACTGTCCTTCGAGATCATCCGGCCGATCGGTCTGCTCGAACGGATGGTGCGCGCGGTGACGCTGATCCCCGGCACCACCGAATTCGGCTATGAACCGTCCACGGTGGTGCAGCTGCTCGGTCCCGGACAATCCGCACCGGAGAACCGCCATCACGGCTCGGCGCGATCCGATGTGGTGGCGGCGCTGGACGATCTGCAGGGGCTGTGCCCGAACCTGCAACGGGTGGCCGTGGTGGTGGCGTGGTTCGGGTCGGACCTGCGCGCCGAATACTGCGTGGTGCGGCCGGGCATCGACAATCCCGCCAAGACCACCAGCCCGCTGTCCTGGTCCGTCGCTGGCGTCACGCGCCCCTCCGCCTATGTAGTGTCGCAAATCGACGGACGCGCGGCATTCGGCGGGACGCCGTCCGACGACAGCGTGACGCATCTGATCGGCGAGCTGAAGGCGCGCGGGCTCAAGGTCACCTTCTATCCGTTCGTCATCATGGACGTGCCGTCCGGTAACGGCTTGCCCGATCCGTGGAGCGGGGCGGGTTCGCAACCGGCCTATCCCTGGCGCGGGCGTATCACCTGCCATCCTGCGCCCGGACAGCCCGGCTCGCCCGATGGCACCGCCGCCGCGGGTGCGCAGCTCGATCATTTCTTTGCCGGCGGCGTCTGGAACTATCGCCGGATGGTCCTGCATTATGCGCAGCTTGTGTCACTGGCAGGCGGTGTCGATGGTTTCATCATCGGATCGGAACTCCCCGGGCTGACCCGTGTGCGCTCGGCGCCCGGCGTCTATCCCGCAGTCTCGCAACTGGCGGCGCTTGCAACTGACGTGAAGGCGATCGTCGGCGGCAGCACCGTCGTGACCTATGGTGCGGACTGGACCGAATACGGCGCGCATGTGGTCAGCGCGGATGCCTCGGAGATCAGGTTTCCGCTCGATCCGCTCTGGGCATCGGCCGCCATCGATGCGGTCGGGATCGACTACTATGCACCGCTCGCAGACTGGCGCGATGAAGCCGGTCATCTCGACCGCGATCTCGCCGACACGATCCATGATCGTGCCTATCTGCGCGGCAATGTTTCCGGCGGCGAGGCCTATGACTGGTACTATCCGAATGCGGATGCGCGACGCGCAGGCGCGTGTCGCCATCACCGACGGTCTCGGCAAGCCGTGGGTCCATCGCGTCAAGGATCTCTGGAACTGGTGGGGCAATGCACATCACGAGCGCGTCGGCCATGCGGAATTGGGCAATCCGACCGCATGGATCCCGTGCAGCAAGCCGATCTGGCTGACCGAGGTCGGCTGTCCGGCCGTCGACAAGGGCGCCAACCAGCCCAGCGTGTTTCCCGATCCGAAATCGTCGGAGAACTTTGCGCCGTATTTCTCCAGCGGCGCGCGTGACGACCTGATGCAGCGGCGCCATCTTGAAGCGCTCATCTCCGTGTTCGATCCGGCCTTCGGCGCAAGCGATGCCGGGAATCCGCTGTCGCCTGCATATGGCGGGCGGATGATCGATGTATCGGCCATTCATGTCTGGACCTGGGACGCGCGGCCTTATCCAGTGTTTCCGGCGGCCGATGACATCTGGGGCGATGGCGCCAACTGGCATACCGGCCACTGGCTGAACGGCCGGCTCGGCGGCGCGCCGCTGGATGCATTGGTGGACAGGCTTGCGACGGATGCGGGGGTGACGGGGATCGATGCCTCGGCCCTTTCGGGCGGCTGCGATGGCTATGTCGTGGACCGGCCGATGGCGCCGCGGGCGATGATCGAGCCGCTGTCGTTGGCCTATGCTTTCGACGCCACGGCTGCGGATGGCACGCTTCGTTTCATCCCGCGCGGCGGGCTGCCGGTGGCGGAATTCACCGAAGACGATCTGGTGGCAACCGATGACGGCGGGCTGGCGCGCCTCGTGCGCGCGCAGGAGACCGAATTGCCCCGTCAGGTCAGCATCGGCTTCAGCGATGCGCTAACGGATTATCGCCGCTCGGCGGTCACATCGCGCAAACTCACCGGCGGTGCCAGCCGCATGCTGCATGCGGATCTCGCCGTCATCACCAGCGATACGGCGGCGACGCAGCGCGCCGAAGTCTGGCTGCAGGATCTCTGGGCGGGACGGGAGCGGGCGGAATTCGCCCTCGGCATGAACGCGCTGGCGCTGGGGCCCGGCGATGTGATCGCACTGACGTTGAACGAGCGACGGCGGCTGTTCGAGATCAGCGGTCTCGTCGATACGCAAGCGCGGCAGGTGACGGCGCGCAGCATCGACCCCGACGTGTTTGCCGTGCCGTTGCTGGCGCCGCAGATCAAGCTGCCGCCGGTGCCGGCGGCGCTCGGGCCGGTGCAGGCGATCGCGCTGGACCTCCCGGTGATCGACAGTGGCAATGCCGACGTGCTGACGCGGCTCGCTGTCTTCGCCAATCCGTGGCCGGGCTCGGTGGCGGTGTGGCAATCGAAGGACGGCGCGAGTTTCCAGGTGGCCGCCGTGGCGGCAATGCCTGCTGTCATCGGTGAGACGCTGGATGCGCTGCCGGCGGGGCCGACCGCACGGTGGGACAATGCCAACACATGTCGCGTGCGGCTTCATGGCGGCGCGCTGGCGTCGCTCTCCGATGCGCGGGTGCTCGGCGGTGGCAATTCCGCAGCGGTACGAAATCCGGATGGCAATTGGGAGATCATCCAGTTTGCCAATGCCGAACTGGTCGAGGCCAACACCTATCGTCTGTCGCGGCTGCTGCGCGGGCAGGCGGGCTCGGAATCCGCGATGGCATCGCTGCTGCCGGCCGGCGCGCCGTTCGTGATGCTGGGCAGAAGCCTGGTGCCGATCGCACGGGGCCTCGACGCACTCGAACGACCGCTCTCGCTGCGCGTCGTCGGCAACGGCCGCAGCCATGACGATGCCTCGGCCGTCGCGCTGACACTGACGCCCGATCGCAGCGCGCTGCTGCCGCTGGCGCCGGTGCATGTGAAAGCCGCGCGCAAGCCCGATGGGATCCACATCTCATGGATCAGACGGACCCGCTTCGACGGCGACGGCTGGAATGCCGAAGTGCCCCTCGGCGAAGACCGCGAGGCGTATCGACTCGAGATCCTTGCCGGCGCGTCGGTCGTCCGCAGCATCGCCTGCGCCACAGCGCAGGCACTCTATGCGGTGGCCGACGAGGCCGCCGATTTCGGCGCGCCACAGCCGAGCCTGCACCTGCGCGTCGCGCAGCTCTCCGGCACGGTGGGGGCCGGACATTCCACTGAACTGACACTGATACTCTGAGGCCGACATGACCGACACGCCAAATCTCAAGCTGCCCTTCATCGATGGCGGGCAGGCGCAGAAACACGTCACTCATAACGAGGCGCTGCGGATACTGGATGCGACGATCCAGATCGCCGTGCTCGACATGACGCGCACGACACCTCCGGTCGATCCGTTCGAGGGCCAGCGCCATGTGATTGCCGCGAGCCCGTCGGATGTCTGGGCCGGTCATGCGCAGGCCGTCGCCTGTTGGCAGGACGGCGAATGGGTATTTCTGGGGCCGAAGACCGGCTGGTGCGTGTGGTCGATCGCCGACGAGCGCATGCTGGTGTTCGACGGCACCCGATGGCGCATGCTCGACCAACTGCCGCGTTTCGGCGTCAACACGTCGGCTGACAGCACGAACCGCTTCAGCGTCAAGTCGGATGCGGTGCTGCTGTCGCATGACGACGTCACGCCGGGGAGCGGCGACATGCGTCTGACGCTCAACAAATCCGCCCTGGCGAGGGATGCCGGCATCATCCTGGAGTCCGACTATTCTCCGCGCGCGCTCATCGGGCTGCTGGGGAACGACAACCTTGCCGTCAAGGTTTCCGCCGATGGCGTCAGCTATCGCACATCCCTGTCGATCGACAAGACCAGCGGGCAGGTCAGTTTCGAACAGTCGCCGAAGTTTCTCGCTTATCTGAACTTCGACAAATATTGCGCGGCGAACACCTTCACCAAAGTGCAATTCAACAATGCGGCGCATAACGACCAGAGCGTCTTCGACGCCGCGAACAGCCAGTTCGTCGCGCCGGTGGCGGGCGTCTATGCGCTCGGATTCCGCGTGATGTTCAAGGCCAATGCTGCATTACCCGCCGGCGTCACGGCGGCGATGTACAAGAACGGCGTTGAATTGCTCGACGACACGCGTGTGCAGACGTCCTCCGCGGTTGTCAGCAACAGGACGACGCTGAGTTGTCACACACTGCTCAAGCTTGCGGCGGGCGATGCCATTTCCGTCTGGGCCGCGATGGAGATCAATGACGGCTATATCGCCGCAGCCCAGAACGGCTTCTACGGCCATCGCATCGCCTGATTGCGCGAAGGCGGCGATCTCGCTCTCCCACAGGATCATCATCATGAAGCTAGATGAAAGAACCTTGCGGCGCCTCTGGCCGCAGGGTGACAGCCGCGTGCCCGGATTACTGTCGGGTATGGCGCAATCGTCCGAGGCCGTGTTTCAGCGCTACGGCATCACGACGCCTTTGCTCGCCGCGCATGTGATGGCGCAGATATCACACGAATGCGGCGCAGGGCGCGACGTCGTCGAGAACATGAACTACAGCGCCGGTCGGATGATGCAGGTGTGGCCGTCGCGGTTTCCGACCATGGCCAGTGCACAGCCTTATGCCGGCAATCCGCGGGCGCTCGCCAACAAGGTCTATAACGGCCGCATGGGCAATGCCGTCGGCTCCGACGACGGCTGGAATTTCCGCGGCCGCGGCGGATCGCAAACCACGGGTCGCGAAGGCTATGAGCGTGTGAAGAAGGCCACTGGCATCGATGTGGTCACGCATCCCGAATACCTGATCGATCCCCGCTATTTCCTGACCTGCGCCGTCTCGGATTTCATCAATTGCGGCTGCCTGCCTTTTGCCGGAGACGACGATGTTGTCGGCGTCACCCGGCGGCTCAACGGCGGCACGGTCGGTCTCGCCGGGCGCAAGGCGTGGCTCGCCAGATGGAAGGCTGCGCTACGCGATGTGCCGGCGACCGTGCCGCCGGTCGGGCTACCGCCCGTGATCGCATCGCCGCCGCTGGCCCCCGAACTGCCGACGGGCAAGCGCACCAATCTTTCCGCTTTCATCGCCGCTGTTGTCGCGGCTTTCCGGAGGACATGACCATGGACTGGGGTGACCTTGCCAAACAGGTAATTGGATTGGGCGCGCCGATGCTGGGGACCGCATTGGGCGGTCCGCTCGGCGGCGTCGCCGGTGAAATTCTCGCCAGGGCGGTGGGCTCGGTAACATCGACGCCGGCGGCGGTGCAGGCGGCGCTCCCTGCGGCCGATCCGGGCAAGCTCGCAGAGGCCGAGGCGCAATGGGCTGACATGATCCGCGCCGAGGCGGAGACCCAGCGCGCCGCGATCAGCGAAACCCAGGCGACCATCCGTGCCGAGATCGCCAGTGACGATCCGCTGCAGCGCTGGTGGCGGCCGGCTTACGCGCTGGAACTGACGGTAGAATGCGCCGCGTTGTGGTGTGTGCTGATGCACGAATTCTGGACCGGCGATGTCCAGACCATCAATGCGCTGGTCAACGCCACCGCGCTGCTGGTGACCTATTGGGGGTTCCGTTTCGGCGTGCTAGGCGTCTATATCAGCGGCCGTACCCGCGAAAAGGTCAGTGCACTCACCGGGCAGGATTCGCCCGGCATGGTCGAGAAGCTGGTCAAGGCGGTTCTGGCCAAAGACGGTGTGAAGAAAAAGTAAGGTTGGCGGCTGCCGCCATTCATGAAGCGTTCACGCGCCCGGGCATCAATTCGAGGTTATGAACGCGGAGAAGTCAGTTGCGCCTGCTCGTTGTCGAAGATGATCCAGATCTCAACCGTCAGCTCACCACGGCGCTGACCGATGCCGGCTATGTCGTCGATCGCGCCTTCGATGGCGAGGAGGGGCACTTCCTCGGCGACAGCGAGCCCTATGACGCCGTGGTGCTGGATATCGGCCTGCCGAAGATGGACGGCATTTCGGTGCTGGAAGCCTGGCGCCGCAACAACCGCATCATGCCGGTGCTGATCCTCACGGCGCGCGACCGCTGGAGCGACAAGGTGCAGGGCTTCGATGCCGGCGCTGACGATTACGTCGCCAAGCCGTTCCATCTCGAAGAGGTGCTGGCCCGCATCCGCGCGCTGCTGCGCCGCTCCACCGGCCACGCCCAGTCCGAACTCACTTGCGGACCTGTGTCGCTGGATACCCGCACCGGGCGCGTCAGCGTCTCCGGCAATCCGATCAAGATGACATCACACGAATACCGGCTGCTGTCCTATCTGATGCACCATACCGGCCGGGTGATCTCGCGCACCGAACTGGTCGAGCATCTCTACGACCAGGATTTCGATCGCGACAGCAACACCATCGAGGTGTTCGTCGGCCGTATCCGCAAGAAGCTCGACGTCGATATCATCCAGACCGTGCGCGGTCTCGGCTATCTGCTCACGCCGCCGCAGCAGTGAGCGCGGTCAGGATCGTTTTGGCATGATCTTGTCCGAAAACCGCAGCGCACTTTTCGGGATCATGCCCTGATGCGCAACAGCTCGCTTGCAACGCGGCTGTTCCTGTCGGCGACGGCCTGGGTGGTGGTGATCCTGTTGATCACCGGCATCATCTTGTCTTCGGTCTATCGCAGCGCCACCGAGCGCGCCTTCGATCGCCGCCTCAATCTCTATCTCCGTACCCTGGTGGCCGAAGTCGCCAATCCGCCGGACGCGCCGGATCACGAGACGCCGTCGCTCGGCGAGCCTTTGTTCGAATTGCCGCTGTCCGGCTGGTACTGGGAAATAGCGCCGATCGAGTCCGAGAAGACCGAGACCCGCGGGTCGCGCTCGCTATGGGACAAGAAGCTGCCGAAGCTCGAGGACCAGGGCATCGAACTCACGGCGTCCGGCATCCGCCAGGGCTATGTCGATGGGCCGGAAGACCAGCGGCTGCGCATGGTGGAGCGTCCCGTCGATCTCGGCGCCGACGGTAAATTCCGCGTCAGCGTCGCCGGCGATGCCAGCGAAATCTTCGAGGAAACGCGCAGCTTCGACTATTATCTCGGCGGCACCTTTGCCGCTCTCTCCATCGTTCTCGTCCTCACCACGATCTTTCAGGTCCGCTTCGGCCTCGCGCCGCTGAAACGCATGTCCGATGCCATCGCCGATATCCGGTCCGGCCGCGCCGAACGGCTCGAAGGCACATTCCCTGTCGAGATATCACCCTTGGCGCGCGAGATGAATGCGCTGCTCGATGCCAACCGCGCCATTGTCGAGCGCGCACGCACCCATGTCGGCAATCTCGCCCATGCCATCAAGACGCCGCTGTCGGTGATCGTCAACGAGGCGAACAGCAGGGGCGTCGATCCGTTCGCGACCAAGGTGCTGGAGCAGGCCGACGTGATGCGCGATCAGGTGACGCATCATCTGGAGCGTGCGCGGATTGCGGCGCGCGTCACCATCGTCGGCACCGTCACCGAGGTCGCGCCGACGTTGGAAGCATTGTGCCGGACGATGGAGAAGATCCATCGCAACCGCGGCATCAGCATCGATCTGGACGCGGACGCATCAGCGAAATTCCGCGGTGAGAAGCAGGACCTCGAGGAGATGGCCGGCAATCTCGTCGACAACGCCTGCAAATGGGCGGAGACGCAGGTCACCATCAGCGTCACGGTCGAGCGCACTGGCGGCACCGACCCGGCGTCGAAGCTGCGGCTCGTCGTCGACGACGACGGGCGCGGGTTGTCGGACACCGAACGCGCCCAGGTTGCCCGCCGCGGCCAACGCCTCGACGAAACCAAGCCGGGCTCCGGCCTCGGCCTGTCCATCGTCGTCGATCTGGCCGCGCTCTATGGCGGCAGCCTGACACTCGGCAAGGCGCCGATCGGCGGGCTGCGGGCAGAGCTGGTGTTGCCGGGCGTGTGAGGACTTGCCCGTCGCTGCCTGGAAGTGCCTGTGCCCGTATGCAACCTGTAGTTTAATGTTATGGTGTTGCTTCCGGTAGGTGCGGTATCAGGCCGCTGGGTTTGGGAGAAACCAAAGGGTGTTGACATCCGTTAACAGAAGAATAGGTATTGGGTGTGAGGATGGCTAGGCGGCCTTTGCATCCGAACAAGGAGATCGAAGCTGCGGTTGCTTATGCCGAGCAAAATGGCTGGTCATGGGTGAAGGTCAAAGGGCATGCCTGGGCGAAGCTCTTGTGCGCGCATCATGATCGCGAAGGGTGTGCGGTATTCGTCTGGTCGACACCCCGAAATCCGCAGAACCATGCGCGCCAGCTGAGACGCGAGATCGATCGTTGCCCGCACCGAGAACAGGAGGACAGTGATGACAGAATTTGAGTTCAGCATCATTGCATCCGGTCTCGATCCGGACGCGGAGGATTTCGCTGATCGCTTTTTCGATGCGGGTTGCGACGATGCGACAATTTCGTTCCAGAAAGGCCACATCATTGCTGATTTTGCCCGCCAAGCGACATCGATAGATGCGGCCATCTGCTCGGCGCTCGAGAATGTCATGAAGGCGGGCGCGCAGGTCGATCGCGTCGAGCCCGATCCGCTGGTGAGCCTTTCAGATATTGCCTTGCGAACCGGGCTGTCGCGCGCGGCGATCACCCACTATGCCAGCGGCAATCGTGTCGGCAATTTTCCGCCACCGGTTGCACGCGTGACCTCGAAGACCTCGCTGTATGACTGGTCAGCGGTGGCGACATGGCTGTTCCAGCATGATCACCTGTCGCGCGAGAAGGCGATGGAGGCGGAAGCTGTCGGGATCGCCAATGAGGCGATCCGCGCACGCGTGCCGAAATTGCAGGAGGCACTGCGCGATGGCTTGGCGGCCTACGCAAAGAGGCTCGACGGCGTCGCATAGGCTGGATCCTTTGCTCTCGCTATCGACACGCGTCTCATATAACGCCGAAGCGAAATCATGAGGATGGCAATGCGGGTAGGGTTTGTTGAATGGCCAGAAAACTTGATTGCCGATAGCGAGCAATGGCTTGGTTTGGCAGACGATCTTTCCAATAGGGCAGTCGATATATTGGTAACGAATGAGTTGCCTTTCGGTCCCTGGATTGCGTCAACCCCGGATTTCGATCCGAAACTGGCGGAATATAGCATTGAGTGTCATCGGGCAGGCTTAGCGGCACTCGAAAGGCTAAATATCCCGGCGGTCATTTCTTCCCGACCTGTTTGGGAGGGGGCGCGGCTTGCAAATGAAGCCTTCTGTCTTGAAGGTGGAGAAGTAAGACATCTCCACACAAAGCAATATTTTCCAGCGGAATTGGGCTGGTATGAGTCGAATTGGTACGCGACCCAATCGCGCGAGTTCGAGCCGGTCGTAGTTTGCGGTGTATGCGTAGGAGTGCTGCTATGTACGGAAGTGATGTTCAACGAACATGCTCGCCATTACCGTCAACAAGGCGCCGAGTTGATCGTTGTACCGAGAGCCACGGGTAGAACCGTGGATGTTTTTCGCACAGCAGGCGCGATGGCCTCGATTGTTTCAGGCTGTTATGTCGTAAGCTCGAACCGCGTTGGGCAAGGATCGAGTGGGCCGATATTTGGCGGCAAAGGTTTTGCGTGCGCGCCTACCGGAGAATTGATCGACATGACGTCTCCGGAAAAGCCGTTCGTGGTCATCGAGCTTGATATCGCTTCCGTCAAGGAGAAGCAGAAAAGCTACCCCTGTTATGTGACGGAACCTGTTTGATCGGCGGAGTGGCGCCGGCAGCCCGGTTTTATCGATGGACTCGCGACTGGCCTCCCCAGCCTATGCAAGCCCACCCGTTTCCGACGAGATCGAGCAGGGTCCGAAACCCGCCCGTCTTGCGCCCCGATCTCGCCCGAATTATCCCGTTCGTAACGTCTTTGACGTTTCCTGTGTCCCGGTTTGCGTTCGAGGCCCGAAGTCCATGTTCAAGTTCAACGCCTTTTGTGTTGTCGCTGTTGCGCTGGCGCTGGGTGGTTGTGACCTGACCACGTCGGATGGCGGCCTGAGCCTCGGCACCGATACGATCGCCCGGGCCTATACCAGCACCAAGTCGGCCGTTGGCCTGTCCGAGGAGAACGCGGCGACGGCGGTGACCAATGCCGCCTTTGGCGGTCTGATCGGCGCCAAGCTCGGAGCCCAGCTCAACGATGAGGATCGCCGGCTGGCCTATGAAGCCCAGATAACCGCCCTTGACCGCGGCGCGCCCGGCGCCCCGGTGCCGTGGCGCAACACCACGTCGGGGCGCTATGGCAACATCGTCGCCGGACCGGCCTACAACCAGAAGGGCCGGGAGTGCCGGGGCTTTTCCCACACGATCACGGTGAATGGCGACCTCAAGACCGCCCGCGGCACTGCCTGCCGCAGTCCTGAAGGCACATGGGCGGCGGCCTGATCCCGGTTCCTCAACGCCTTCTTAACGGGGCGCCTGCTACAAAAACCGGTGGCGGTTTTCGGTTGTAGGGCGACCGGAAAGCACAGAATTCTCAGGCTGCATGAACAAAACGTCGATCGATCGCTTGCGGGAGTATCTTGCGCAACTGCCTGGGCAGTCGCAGATGCTGCTGATGCGCGAATATGAGCGCGCAATCGAGCGCGGCGAGGACGTCAAGGTCGCCAATTTCGTGCTCGAACTGCTGCGTGGCGTGGTGCGTGGCCACGAGAATGTCGTGCGCCCGCGGGTCGAGGATCCCAGCCGACTGGTGTTCAAGTCGCTCGAGCCGTTCCTGGTCGAGGGCGTCGGCAATGTCCGCCCCGGTCAGATCCGGCGCGCGTCCCTGCTGCCGATCTGGCAGTGGCTGGAGCGCGACGCCGCAGATGCCGTGCGCGAGTTCGAGGCGGTCGTCGCCGCGTCGCCCGAGCCGGGCGCTTCGGACATCGAGCGCGCCGTCAGGAAATTCCAGCAGGCGGCAGCAGCTGCCATTGCCGCCGTCACGTCGGGCAATCGCGGGGCGGCCCGCATCGGCCCGACCCATGCCGTCGAGGACCTGCCGTCCATCGGCGCGGTGCTGAAGGCGCGCGAACCGCTCGACGGCTTTGCCGGCAAGCTGCCGAGCGTGCTCCGCAGCTTCGGCGACTCCCAGATCGCCTCGGTCAACAGCGCGCTGAACGTGCCGACGCTGACCACGCCGCAAGTGCTGCCATTCGCGCTGTCGCTGGTGATGCAGCGGCTGGCGGCGCCGTGGCAGATCATTCGTCTTGCAGTAAAGATCGCTGCCTCCGACGACGAGATCCGCGTCGCCGCCACGCCCTATGGCGTCGCCGTGACCATGGCGCTGTCCGATCTCAATCGCGTGGCGGCCGAACTGCGCTCCGATATCAGGCGCGGCAAGTTCGACAGCGTCCCCGAACATCTCAAGGTCGTCCATGACGGCGTGCGCGGTCTGCGCACCGAACTCGACATGCGCAACGACTCCACCTGGGGGCGCCAGATGGCGGCGATCCGGGTGGAGATTTCCTCGACGCTGCAGTCGGAGATCGAGAGCGTGCCGGGCAGGGTGCGGCGCCTGCTGCGCCAGCGCCCGGACAAGGATATTGCCGCGACGGCGACGATCGATTTCGCCGAGGTCGAGGAGACCGTGGCGCTGATCAATTTCGTCGCGGTGTGCCGGACCTATGCCAGCGAACTCGCCATCAACGAGGTGACGCTGCGGACCTATTCCGACCTGCAGCAATATGTCGAGAAGTCCACGGAGTCGCTGGTGCAGTCGCTCCGCGCCGGCGAGCCCCGCGTGCGCAACTACCGGCAGATGCAGGCGAAGGCGGCGATCCGTTTTTGCCAGGTCCTGTTCGGCCAGGAATATGCCTCGCTGATGAGCCGCGCCGCCGAGCAGGCCATGGTCGTGGTGGAGCGCAAGCCGAAGCGGGCCGGCTAAGGCCGTTTTGCCTTGACGTTTTCTTCGCGCGAACCGGCGTCCGTTTCCCCGAAAACGTTGCGGGTCAAGTTCTTGATCCAGAACAAGCGGCCGGACGTCGCGATGGCATAAAAGTCAATTGCGCGGCGTCGGTGGCCATGGTGTAACCCGGCAAAGACGTCGTTTGGATCGACTCAAAGATTGCGCCGGAACCCATTGATGGCCTTATGGTTTGTGTTCGCCTTGATGACCGCCGCGGCGATTTTCGCCGTGCTGTGGCCGCTTGGCCGGACCCGCTCCAATGCCGGTGGCACCGAGGCCAGCGTCTACCGGGATCAACTCGCCGAAATCACCCGTGACACCGCCGCAGGGCTGATCGGGCCGACCGAGGCCGAGGCGGCGCGTATCGAGATCAGCCGTCGTCTGCTGGCCGCGGTCGATGCCGAGGGCGCGGCGCCCGTGGGCAGCAGTCCCGGGTTTCGCCGCGCCGTGTCGCTGGTGGCGTTGATCGGCCTGCCGCTGCTGGCCGTCGGCTTCTATCTGCCGCTCGGTTCGCCTGCCATGCCGGACTTTCCGCTCGCCGCGCGCAACCAGTCGCCCAGTCCCACCCAGCCGCTGGACAATCTTGTCGCTCAGGTCGAGCAGCATCTCGAGAAGAACCCCACCGACGGCCGTGGCTGGACCGTGCTTGCGCCGGTGCTGGCGAAGATCGGCCGTACCGACGATGCGGTGCGGGCGTTCCGCAACGCGATCACCTATGCCGGCGATACGGCCGCGCGCCGCGCCGATCTCGGCGAGGCCATGGCGATGGCGGCCAATGGCGTGATCACCGCGGATGCCAAGACCGAATTCGAACGCGCCGTCGCGCTCGATGCCGGTGAGGTCAAGGCACGCTACTTCCTGGGCCTCGCGGCCGAGCAGGACGGGCGTGGCAGCGACGCAGCAGCGATCTGGCGCGACATGCTGGCAAAGGGACCTGCGGATGCGCCGTGGCGCCCGGTGGTCACGGCGGCCCTGGCGCGTGTCGGCGGCAGCGTTCCGAAACCAGGCCCGAACCTGCCGGCGCTGTCGGAAGACACGATCGCGTCGGTACAGGGCATGAATGCAGGCGACCGCAATGCGATGATCCAGGGCATGGTCGACCGGCTTGCGACGCGGCTGAAGCAGGATGGCAGCGACGTCGAGGGATGGTTGCGGCTGGTGCGCGCCTATATGGTGCTCGGTGAGCGCGACAAGGCAAAGAGCGCGCTGGCAGATGCACGGGAGGCGGTCGGCACCGATGCCGAGCGACTGCGCAAGCTGAACGATGGCCTGAAAGACACGGGGCTGGATGGGTAAACGCATGATGCCGAAAAGTGTGAAGCGGTTTTCGGACAACATCATGCGTCTTGAAGGTGAAGCATGACGCGCAAGCAGCGACGATTGACGATGATCGGTGGAGCGCTCGCAGTGCTCGCCATCGCGGCCGGGCTTGTGCTCAACGCGCTGCGCGACTCCATCGTGTTCTTCTCGACGCCGCAGATGGTCGCCGAAAAGCAGATTCCGGTCGGCAAACGGTTTCGTCTGGGCGGCATGGTCGAGCAGGGCTCGCTGGTGCGCGGCGACAAGCTGGCCGTCAGCTTCAAGGTCTCCGATGGCGGCGCAACGCTGCCGGTGAACTACAAGGGCATCCTGCCGGATCTGTTCCGCGAGGGGCAGGGCGTCGTCGCCGAAGGCGCGCTGGATGCGTCGGGCGTGTTCAAGGCCGACACTGTGCTGGCAAAGCATGACGAGAACTACATGCCGAAGGAAGTCGCCGACGCGCTGAAGAAGCAGGGACGCTGGCAGGAAGGCGAGGGCGGCAAGCCTGTGATGTCGCAGGGCGCCTCGTCCACCAAGCCGAGCCTGACGCAATGATCGCCGAAGCCGGACATTACGCACTCGTTCTGGCGCTGGCTTTGGCGCTGATCCAGTCGACCGTGCCGATCATCGGCGCGCGGCTGCGCGATCCCGCATTGATGAATGTGGCGCGCTCCACGGCGCTGGCGCAGCTCCTGTTCGCCGGGCTGTCGTTTCTCGCGCTGACGACGCTCTACGTGACGTCGGATTTCTCGGTCGCCAACGTGTTCGAGAATTCGCATTCGATGAAGCCGCTGCTCTACAAGATCACCGGCGTATGGGGGAACCACGAAGGCTCGATGCTGCTGTGGGTGTCGATCCTCGCTTTGTTCGGCGGGCTCGTTGCAGCCTTCGGCAATAATCTGCCGCTGTCGCTGCGCGCGCATGTGCTGGCGGTACAGGGCTGGATCGCCACGGCGTTCTATCTGTTCATCCTGATGACCTCGAATCCGTTCCTGCGGCTGGCGCAGCCGCCGTTCGAGGGACGCGATCTCAATCCGGTGCTGCAGGATATCGGCCTCGCGGTGCATCCGCCGATGCTCTATCTCGGCTATGTTGGCTTCTCCATCGCGTTCTCCTTCGCCGTCGCCGCGCTGATCGAAGGGCGCATCGACGCGGCCTGGGCGCGCTGGGTGCGGCCCTGGACGCTGGTGGCGTGGATCTTCCTGACGCTCGGCATCGCGATGGGCTCCTACTGGGCCTATTACGAACTCGGCTGGGGCGGCTGGTGGTTCTGGGACCCCGTCGAGAATGCCTCGCTGATGCCATGGCTGTCCGGCACCGCGCTGCTGCACTCCGCCGTGGTGATGGAGAAACGTAACGCGCTGAAGGTCTGGACCATACTTCTGGCGATCCTGACCTTCTCGTTGTCGCTGCTCGGGACATTCCTGGTGCGCTCCGGCGTGCTCACCTCGGTCCATGCCTTTGCGACCGACCCGACGCGCGGCGTGTTCATCCTGCTGATCCTGTGCGTATTCATCGGCGGCAGCCTGACGCTTTATCTGTGGCGGGCATCGTCGCTGAAGCAGGGCGGATTGTTCGCGCCGATCTCGCGCGAGGGCGCGCTGGTGCTAAACAACCTGTTCCTCACCACGGCCTGCGCAACGGTGTTTATCGGCACGCTGTATCCGCTGGCGCTGGAAATGCTGACCGGCGAGAAAATCTCGGTGGGAGCGCCGTTCTTCAATCTCACCTTCGGACCGCTGTTCGTGCCGTTGCTGCTGGCGATGCCGTTCGGGCCGTTGCTGGCGTGGAAGCGCGGCGATCTCCGGGGCGTCACGCAGCGACTGATGGCGGCGGGCATCGCAGCGCTGCTGGCGGTGGCGCTGGTCTGGGCATGGACGACAGGCGGCGCGGCGCTGGCGCCGCTGGCGATCGGCCTCGGCGTGTTCGTCATTGCCGGATCGATCGTCGATATCGCAGAGCGCACCATGCTGTTTCGTCTGTCATTCGGTGTTGCGTTTCGGCGCGCCCGCGGATTGCCGCGGGCGGCCTGGGGCACGGCCTTCGCCCATGCCGGCATCGGCGTGGCGCTGATCGGCATTGTCTGCGAGAGCACGTGGAATACCGAATATATCGGCACCATGCAGCCGAATGATGTGGCCAAGCTCGCGGGCTATGAACTCACTCTCAAGGACGTGACGCAGCGGCAGGGGCCGAATTTCCGCGAAAGCCTCGCGCGCTTCAGGGTAACGCGCGGCGGCGACGACATCGGCGAGATGACGCCATCGAAGCGCAACTTCACCGCGCGGCAGTCCTCGACGACGGAAGCGGCGCTGCTGTCGCGCGGCGCCAGCCAGCTCTATATCTCGCTCGGCGAGGAGGCCGCCGGTGGCGTGGTTGCCGTGCGGATATATCACAAGCCGCTGGTGCTGATGATCTGGTGGGGGCCGGTGCTGATGGCCTTTGGTGGCCTGCTGTCGCTGTCCGACCGGCGGCTACGCGTCGGCGCACCGAAGCCGGCAAAGGCCCCGCGCGCATTGCAGCCGGCGGAGTGAGGTTAGCGCTGCCCGCGCGAGCGCTTGGTGTTAGCGATCGCAACCTTGCGGCGCGCAAAGCGCTTTGGATCGGCCTCCTGCTCCGTAACTGCAACAGGGCTTAGAAGATCCAAGGGAACGCCGAGCGCTTGTGCGAATTTCCGGTGTAGAGCGAGCGGTCCTTTCCGCTTTCCGGTTTCCAGCTCCGAGAGATAATTCTGTGTGATTTGCACACTTTCAGCGGTCGCAAGTTCGGCCTGAGTCATGCCGCGAAATTGTCGCAACACCCGGATTGGATTTTCCCCGCTTGCGAGTTGCTCGACAACGGCCATCGGTAGCAGCGGCGCGCCAGCAGCCACATCTTTCTTGCCCTGTGCAACGAGTCGCGCAGCGGCGGCGTCCTCCAATGCTTCCCGCTCGATGGCTTTAAGCCGCTCATACTCTGCGCGCGGCAAAATCGCGATCTCGCCGGTGGAGGATTTCTTGAACTGGACTTTCATGGCGTCAGCCTAATCATAAATTTCTCGCCGATGCCCAACGCTGACCACGACGATCGTCTGCGCTTCCTGATAGAAGATGATACGGTAGTCACCAACCCGAAGCCGAGAGCCATCTTGTCCCTTCAACTTCTTGATGTCGCCATGACCGAATTCTGCAAAAGCGCTGAGTTTGGCGCCGAGGCGCTGTCGCGTTTGCGGCGTCAGTTTCAACCATTGCCGCGTGGCGGCCGGTGTAAACACGACGTCGGCCATGTCCCATTATATCGCATAAAGCGATATTTTGGTCAAGGGTGTCGTGGCATCTGCGCGCTGCTTCTGGTGGTGTTCTGCGTGCTTTCCGTTCCGGCGCATGCGGTGCAGCCCGACGAGATCATGAAGGACCCGGCCCAGGAAGGCCGCGCGCGCAACCTGTCGAAGGAGTTGCGCTGCATGGTCTGTCAGAACCAGTCCATCGACGATTCAGATGCGCCGCTGGCGCGCGACCTGCGTCTCCTGGTGCGCGAGCGCATCGCCACTGGCGAGAGCGACCAACAGGTGCTGGATTTCCTCGTGGCACGCTACGGCGAGTTCGTGCTGCTGAAACCGCGCCTCAACCTGCATACGCTTTTGCTGTGGCTCTTGACGCCGCTGGTGCTGATATCAGGCGGCGTCGCATTGTGGTGGCACAACCGGCGGCGCGGCCGGGCTGCAGGTGACGATGAGGCCGTGATGAAACTCACCGCCGAGGAAGAAGCGCGGATCGAACGGCTGATCGCTGCGGAGACCGCGCAAGACAAGCCGGTCTAGTTCTCTGATCTCGCCGGCTGCCGAGTCATAGCCGAGGACACAACGAACGAGACGGCTCGCAAAGCCGCCATTGCCTCATGGTGCATGGAATGCGTGTCGATCGTCCGAAGAGGTTGCGACGTTCTGCGCTGGTGCCACGGATGGACAGGCTGGTGCCGTTCAGGCCTGACGTCGCGTCATGACAGTCGTCGTGCCGCCATGGCGACCGCGATATAGGCCCAACCACCGATCATCAGCGAGACGCCGACCATGATGCCGGGCGTATACAGACCGGCGATGGGAAATTTGGCTAACAGGACGATACCCGTCAGCAGCGATATGATGCCTGCGGCGGCGAGCCATCCCCATCCGTCGTCCGGCCGGACCCGCATCGCGAGCATCATCTGCGTCACGCCTTGAACGAGAAAGGTAATGGCGATGATCACGGTGAGCGCGATGGCGCCCGCGAAGGGGTTCAGATAGATCAGCACGCCGCCGATCGTTTCGATGACGCCAGTGAGCAGATGCCAGGTGAAACCTCGCCACGCCTTGACCTGGAAGGACTGGATGATCTGCACGAGGCCGCCGACGACCAGCACCGCACCGAACACCAGACTCACCGTGAACGTGGTGATGATTGGCATGAGAATGGCCAGCGCGCCGCCGATGAGCAACACGATGCCGAGGACAAGAAACCATCCCCATTTGGCGCGCACCTCTGCCGCCAACGAACTTTTGCCGACTCCAGCCGCATCAGACATCGTCATCGCGCATCTCCTGGCAGGTCCATCGCAAAGCAAATGAAGGGGCGCAGCTCAACCCTTGCCTTTCTCCTTCGAGAATTCTTCGAAATATTCATCGGCCATCTGCCGAAGCGCACGGCCGATTCTGGCATATTCATATTCGTTGAGATTTGCGAGAGAGACGCGGCCTGACGGTTGTTTGGTGCCGAAGCCGCGCCCCGGCAGCATCACGATTCCCGTCTTGTCGGCGATGCGGAACAGCAGATCTCCGTGGCTGAACTTCTTCTTGATCCACGCCGCGAATTTCGCGCCGTAAAGTTTGAGCGCAATATTTTCGAGGTCGAGTAACGTATAATAATCGACCGCGTTGTCGTCGTGCTCGGGGCCCAGCCCGAGTTCGCGATACAGCGTTTCCTCGCGTCGGCGGATCAGCTTCTTCAGTTCGGCCTTGTAACCGTCGGCTTCGTCCATCAAGGCAAAAAGCGAGAACAGCACCATTTGCACCTGTTGTGGTGTCGACAGGCCGGCAGTGTGATTCAGCGCGACCGTGCGGCTGTCGGCAACCAGCCGATCGATGAATGTCAGTTTCGAGACATCCGGCAACAGGGATCCGTAACGCTTGTCGAGCGCCGTTTTCGTCTTTGCCGGCAGGGCGGCAAGCTGCTCGTCGAAGATATTGTTCTTGTGCGTTGCGACGACGCCAAGGCGCCAGCCCGTCGCGCCGAAATATTTCGAGAAGGAATACACCAGCATGGTATTGCGCGGGCAGATCGAGAACAGCGAACGGAAATTGTCGGCGAAGGTGCCGTAGACGTCGTCTGTGAGAATGAACAGATCGGGACGGTGGTCGCGGACGATGGCGGCGACTTTCGCGAGGCTGCGATCATCCATCTTCACTGAAGGTGGATTGCTGGGATTGATGCAGAAGAACACCTTGATGGCCGGGTCCTTGAGTTTCTCAAGCTCTGCATCCGGATATTGCCAATCCATTCCCGGATCGGCGTCGATGGCCACTTCGACCAGCCCGTATTCGTCCAGCTCGGGAATCTCGATATAGGGCGTGAAGACCGGCAAGCCGATCGCGACCTTGTCGCCGCGCTTGATCAGGCCATTCTGCTTCAGGCTGTTGAAGATATAGGTCATGGCTGCCGTGCCACCTTCCACGGCAAACAGGTCGATGCTGCCAGCCGAGAGATGGCCGCCGATCATTTCCTTCACGATATATTGCTGCACGACCTGCTCGGAGACCTTCAGCATGCGTGGTGGAACCGGATAATTGCAGCCGAGAATGCCCTCGACGATCTCATGCAAGAAAGCTGAAGCGGACAGCCCTAGCTGGTCGCGCACATAGCTCAGTGCCCGCCCGAGAAAGACGACACCCGGGTGATGGCTGTTGTCTGCGACGAAACGGTCGAAGCGGCCTTCGATTCCTTCGATTTGGGGGAGGCCGCCGATACCGTTGGGCATGTAGGAAAATGAAAGCTCTGCTTCTGCTGCTGCGAAGAGGCCCAGCCGGAAGAAGGCCCGTCGCGGCAAGGTCGCCAGGAAGTTGGGATTGCCGCGCCCGGCATTCAACATCATGTGGTTCTCGCGACCGGATGCGAGTTTGATCAGCTCGTCCTTCAGTTCAAACGGGCTAAGCTTGGCGTAACGGCTGAAATCGGTATCCATGACGGCTGTCTCCAGTGATCAGGCGAAAGCGACGACGAGAGGTCCCAACAAGGTGAGAAAGACATTGGCCAGCGCATAAGTGATCGCGAACGGTGCCGTTGGGATCGCGTTACCAGCCTTGTCGAGAACTTCGCCGAATGCGGGATTGGCGCTGCGCGAACCAGAAAGGGCACCGGCGAAGATTGCCGTGTTGTCGTAACGCAGGATGTAGCGACCAACGAGCATGGTCAGAATCAGTGGCAGTAACGTCACGACAACGCCGATCAGGAAGATAGATAGTCCGCTGCTGGCGATGGTGGTCACTGCCTGCAGCCCGGACTGCAAACCGACGACGGCAACGAAGCCGGCGAGGCCGAGATCGCGCAGTATCGTCGATGCGGCAATCGGCATGTTCCCGATCGTCTGATTGCGCCCGCGATACCAGCCGAACAACAGTCCCGAAAGCAGCGCGCCGCCGCCGCTGCCGAGTGTCAGCGGAATCGAACCGATCCGGATCACGATGAGCCCGATCAACAGACCCACCACCAGGCCGATGCCATGGAAAACAAAATCGGTCTTTTCGCTGGGAAACAACACCGCGCCGATCCGGTTTGCGGCTCGCTGCACATCGGCAGGAGTGCCGTACAGAGTGACGATGTCGCCAGTCTGGATCACGGTGGCATCCGTAATTGGCAACGGCTTGCCGGCACGCTTCAGCGCCGTCACGTAAATTCCGTGCCGCATCGCCTTGGCCGCGGTGGCCCGGATTTCGCCGACGGTGCGGTGGACCAGATCAGGGCTGGCGATAGCCACGTCGCGCGTGACGACAACCAGATCCATGCCGTCGGACGATTGCAGTTCCGGTCCGAACTGGTGCGCCGCCTGTACGACGCCCGCCCGCCTTCCGACCACGAGCAGGATATCGCCAGGAACCAGGGCGAGGGCCGGCTCCGCCCCGATCAAGGCTCCGGCACGTTTGACACGCTCGATGCTGATCGGAGCACCGGCACTTTCCTCAAGCTGCGCGATCGTTTTGCCAGCTGCTTGTTCGACGCGAAAAATGCGGCCAACGATATCCGGCGTGGCCGGCTGTTCGCCCGGGCCATAGGCATGTGCGCCCGCGAGCATCTCGGATTCGGCTTTCAGTGCGTCGTCGCGAATGCTGCGTCCCGTCAGCCACGGCAAAATGTTGACGCAGACAATGATGGCGCCGAACGATCCGAAAATGTAGGTGACAGCATAGCCGATGGCGACATTGGCCTGCAGGCGCTGGGCTTCATCGGCGACCAGGCCGAGCTTGCCGATGGCGGCGCTGGCGGTGCCGATGATGGCAGATTGCGTCAGCGCACCTGCTGCAATTCCCGCGGCCAATCCTTTATCCAGACCGAAGATGCGCGCCAGCACGACAACCGTCAGCAGGCCACTGATGGCGAGTACGGTGGCCATGATGATTTCGCGAATGGACTGTCGTCCCAGCGATCCAAAGAATTGCGGGCCGCTTTCAAAGCCGACTGCATAGATGAATAGTGCGAACAGGACGGACTTGACGCCATTGTCGATGGTAATACCGACCTGGCTTAGCGCTACTGCGACCAGCAGCGATCCGGCCACGCCTCCGAGCTGAAATTTTCCAAACTGGAATTTCCCGATCCAGTAGCCAACGGCAAGCGAAAGAAAAAGCGCAGTCTCGGGCGACTGGTTGAGGATCGAATGCAGCCACGACAAGAGCATTCTCCTAAAAAAATTACAAACCAGGAGTAAGCGATCAGTGCGGAGACTACCTTTGCGCGATTTTTGCCAATGATCAAATCAAATCAGTTATTTCAAATTTGGCTCGTTCAATTCGCGCTGTCATGATCTGTTTTGATCAATGTCACACGCTATTGTTACATGCTTATGAGCATTGACCGCTTCACTTCCTGGCTGCGTTTGTTGTGCGTGTGGTTGGTCAGTGCAGGGAAATATCTGAAGTTCCCGGATGTTACCTGCTTGTGTGTGGGCCTGCGTGGCTTCTCGATGAGGTCGGTCGCGATCTGGAATCGATGCCCATTGCGAACCTCACGCGCAGGAACTTCGCTTTTTGTAACTGTAAATCACCAGGCCGTTAGACGCTGCCAGCGCTGAACTCGTGGTGAGAGCTGTCCTGCGTCACCCCGTCGCACGGACATTTCCCCAGATTACAAAACCTTAATTCCCCTGCCAGCCGGCGGTAAGGTGGAAACATCCATCTTCAGGTCACACGAGGCGCCTTGCCCCCCGCGCCGTTGCTCTGGAGATTCTCTCGATGTCCGACCGCCCCACCGATTTTTCCGAACTACCGTCCTACAAGGCACCCCGCCGCTCGCTGTTCTCTGCGCGCAAGTTCGCGCTGATGGCGTCAGTCGTTGCCGGCCTTGGTGTCGCCGCTTACGGCCTGTCGCCGTCCAATGGCCCCGTCGACATCTTCACCACCACTGCGCATGCGCAGGTCGACAAGCAGGTGAAGTCGCAGGCTGCGCAGCCGATCGGCTTTGCCGACATCGTCGAGCGCGTGAAGCCCTCGGTCATTTCGGTCAAGGTCAACATGAAGGAGAAGGTCGCATCGAAGGATGACGACAACAGCGACTCGCCGTTCCAGCCGGGCTCGCCGATGGAGCGCTTCTTCAAGCGCTTCGGCCAGGATGGTCTGCCGCCAGGCATGCGCGGTGGTCCGCGTGGTGGCCGCGGCATCGTCAGCGGTCAGGGCTCGGGCTTCTTCATTTCGGCTGACGGTTTCGCCGTGACCAACAATCATGTGGTCGATGGCGCCGACAAGGTCGAGGTGTCGACCGACGACGGCAAGACCTATCAGGCCAAGGTCATCGGCACCGATCCGCGCACCGACCTGGCGCTGATCAAGGTCGAAGGCCGCACCGACTTCCCGTTCGCCAAGCTTGCCGACGGCAAGCCGCGGATCGGTGACTGGGTGCTGGCAGTCGGTAATCCGTTCGGCCTCGGCGGTACCGTGACCGCCGGCATCGTGTCGGCCTCGGGCCGCGACATCGGCAACGGACCGTATGACGATTTTATCCAGATCGATGCGCCCGTGAACAAGGGCAATTCGGGTGGTCCGGCTTTCGACACCTCCGGTGAGGTGATGGGCGTCAACACCGCGATCTATTCGCCGTCGGGCGGCAGCGTCGGCATCGCGTTCTCGATCCCGGCCTCGACCGTGAAGACGGTGGTGGCGCAGCTCAAGGACAAGGGCTCGGTGTCGCGTGGCTGGATCGGCGTGCAGATTCAGCCGGTGACCCAGGATATCGCCGACAGTCTCGGACTGAAGAAGGCGGAAGGCGCGCTTGTCGCCGAGCCGCAGGCTGATGGTCCGGCAGCCAAGGCCGGCATCAAGTCGGGCGACGTCATCACTGCGGTGAACGGCACGCCGGTGAAGGATGCGCGCGAACTCGCCCGTACCATTGGCGGCTTCGCGCCGGGCAACACGGTGAAGCTCAACGTGCTGCACAAGGGTGAGGACAAGGTTCTGTCCATGACCCTCGGCCAGTTGCCGAACACGGTGGAGGCGAAGGCCGACATCGATGGCGGTGACCGCGGCAACGCGACACGCGGCTCCGATGTGCCACGGCTTGGCCTTACGGTCTCGCCTGCCAGCAGCGTCGCCGGCGCCGGCAAGGACGGCGTCGTCGTGACCGGCGTGGATCCGAAGAGCGCCGCCGCTGAACGCGGCTTCAAGGAAGGCGACGTCATTCTCGAAGTTGCCGGCAAGAGCGTAACCAGTCCCGGCGATGTGCGCGAGGCGATCGTCGCCGCGCACAACGAAAACAAGAACAGCGTGCTGATCAGGGTTCGCTCGAACGGCTCCTCGAAGTTCGTCGCCGTTCCTCTCGCGAAGGGCTGATCACTGCACATGAACGGAGAGTGTCGCCGGCATAGTCGCCCCCGCTGACGGCTCTTTCCAGGGGGCGAGCCACAAACTCGCTCCCACTGCTTCCTTTCGATGGAAAACAGCCCCCTTCCGTCGGAAGGCCAATGGGCGGTGAAGTTTCCCCCAGCTTCACCGCCTATTTTCTATTAGAGCCAAGGGGCATTCCGACACCTTGCATGAGAGCCCAGTGCGCGCCATGGTGACCGAGACCCACAAGATCCACAGCGAATCCGATCCCCAGATGCGTCTGCTCATCATCGAAGACGACCGTGAATCCGCCGACTATCTGGTCAAGGCCTTCCGTGAGGTTGGCCATGTCGCGGATCACGCCAGTGATGGCGAGGAAGGTTTCGCGCTCGCCGAATCCGGCGATTACGACGTGCTGGTGGTCGATCGCATGCTGCCGAAGCGCGATGGTCTTTCCGTGATCGGTGGCCTGCGCGACAAGGGGAACCGGACGCCTGCGCTGATCCTCTCCGCGCTGGGGCAGGTCGATGATCGCATCAAGGGCCTGCGCGCCGGCGGCGACGATTATCTGCCAAAACCCTATTCATTCGCCGAGCTGCTCGCGCGCGTCGAAGTGCTGTCGCGCCGCCAGGGCGGTCCCGCCGAAGAAACCACCTATCGCGTCGGAGATCTCGAACTCGACCGGCTGTCGCATGGCGTAACGCGCGGTGGCCAGGAACTGATCTTGCAGCCCCGCGAATTTCGCCTGCTCGAATATCTCATGAAACATGCCGGGCAGGTGGTCACCCGCACCATGCTCCTGGAAAACGTCTGGGACTATCATTTCGATCCGCAAACCAACGTGATCGATGTCCATATCTCGCGCCTGCGCTCGAAGATCGACAAGGGGTTTGAGCGTCCGCTGCTGCATACCATTCGCGGCGCCGGCTATATGGTCCGGGACGGGATGAAGTGAGCATAGCGACATGCGGGGATGTCGAGATTTTTGAAACGCCGGTCCCCGGATATCGCTCCGCTCTTCAGGGCTACAGGGACCTATCTTCCAGAGACATTCCGTGACGGCCATCGGTAAACTGTTTCGCACGACGGCCTTTCGGCTGACGCTGGCCTATCTGCTGCTGTTCGCGCTGTTTGCGGCATCGCTGCTCGTCTATTTCGCCTGGAATACCCACCGGCTGATCAACGATCAGATCACCACCACGGTCGATGGCGAAATAACCGAGCTGAGCGACCTGTTTGCGCGGCGCGGCTTGCGCGGCATCGTTTTTGCGATTGAGAACCGGGCCTTGCGGCCTGGCGCCAACCTGTATCTGATCACGACACCGGCAGGCCAATCCATCGCTGGCAACGTCTCTTCGCTGGCGCCGGGCGTGATGGCCACCACGGGCTGGTCGGAAACGGCCTATCGTCGGCTCGACGATCCCGACTCCTCCAACCATCGCGCTCTGGTGAAGGTGACGCAGTTGAGCAGCGGCTTCCGGCTGCTGATCGGCCACGATCTCGAAGAGCGCCGGCGCCTGTTCGACATCGTCGGCGATGCCGCGAAGTGGTCGGTGTTGATCGTCGTCGTCCTCGGCCTCGGCGGCGGCATCTTCGTTGCGAGCCGCGTGCTGCGACGGATCGATGCGATGACCGGCACGACACAGCGAATCATGGCCGGCGATCTCTCCGGCCGTCTGCCGGTGGGACGGAGCGGCGACGAACTCGACCGTCTCGCGGAAAATCTCAATGCCATGCTGGAGCGCATTGAAGCGCTGATGACAGGACTGAAGGAAGTCTCGGACAATATCGCCCATGACCTCAAGACGCCGCTCACGCGGCTCCGCAATCGTGCGGAAGAGGCGCTGGCGCGATCCAGCAACGAGGCCGAATATCGCGCGGCGCTGGAACGGACCATCGAGGAATCCGATGGCCTGATCCGGACCTTCAATGCGCTGCTGATGATCGCCCGGGCTGAGTCGGGTCAGGCGCGCGGCAATATGGACAATTTCGATGCCGCCGAGGTGGCCGAGGGGATCCACGAACTCTATGAACCGCTGGCTGAAGACAGCGACCTTACGCTGACCGTCAAGACCGCGACTGCGCCGCTGCATGGCAATCGCGAGCTGATCAGCCAGGCGCTCGCCAATCTCGTCGAAAACGCCATCAAATATGGCAAACCGGCGATCACGGACGAAAATAGCGATGGCGCGGGCGCTGCGGCTGCCAGGGACATCGTGATCGAGGCGCGGCGCGAGGGCGATCAGGTGCTGCTCAGCGTGTCCGATCATGGGCCCGGCATTCCCGAAGCCGACCGGAAACATGCGGTGGAACGCTTCGTGCGGCTGGAAGCAAGCCGTACATTGCCGGGATCTGGCCTCGGCCTCAGCCTCGCATCTGCCGTGGCCACACTGCATGGCGGTGAATTGCAGCTCGGCGACAACCATCCGGGGCTGCGGGTCACGCTGGCGCTCCCTGCAGCGGCCGCCGAAGGCCTTGCAGGCCAAACGGGGAATGTGCCACAGAAGTCGGCATGACCTCAGCCGCAACAGGCGAGGGCCAGCTCGCGCTGGCCGCGCAATTCGTCAGCGGACCGCAGCTGTTCGCCCCCGCCGATGCCGAACGGCGCTTCGGTGAATGGCTCGTCGATCTCGCACCGGACGATGCCGCCGCATTTCGTGCGGTTACCGGGCAATTCCCGCATGCTCAGGCGATCCTGCTCGGCATTGCCGAGGCGTCGCCCTATCTGTTCGATCTGATCCGCGCCGATGCCGGACGTGCCTTGCGTCTGCTGCGTTGCGATCCCGAGCGCCATCTCGCGGGCCTGATCGCCGAGACCGCAGCGAATGTCGCAGCCGCTGGCGGCGATCCCGATGTCATGCATCTGCTGCGACGGATGAAATCCGAAGCGGCGCTGTTGATTGCGCTGTGCGACATCGGCGGCGTCTGGCCGGTGATGCGCGTCACGCGGGCGCTGACCGATCTCGCCGTGTCCTCGGTCCAGACGGCGTTGCGCTATCTGCTGCGCCAGGACGCGGCACGCAAGCGCATCCTGCCGCCGGATCCCGATAATCCGGAGCAGGGCAGCGGCCTGATCGTGCTGGCGATGGGCAAGATGGGCGCCGGCGAGCTCAACTATTCCAGCGACATCGACCTGATCGTTTTCTTCGATCTCGAGGCGCATACGCTGGCCGAGGATATCGAGCCGAATTCATTCTTCGTGCGCATCGCGCAGGGCGTGTCGCGGCTGCTGCAGCAGCGCACCGGCGATGGCTATGTGTTCCGCGTCGATCTGCGGCTGCGGCCGGATCCGGCCTCGACGCCGGTAGCCGTCTCGACGGCGTCGGCGCTGCATTACTACGAGCGCGAAGGCCGCACATGGGAGCGCGCGGCCATGATCAAGGCGCTGCCTTGCGCCGGTGACATCAAGGCCGGAGAGGCACTGCTGGCCGAGATCGCGCCTTTCGTCTGGCGCAAGCATCTGGATTTCGCCGCACTGGCCGATGTCCATGACATGAAACGGCAGATGCAGACGTTTCGCGGGCAGAATGAAATCTCCGTCGAGGGCCACAATGTCAAAGTCGGGCGCGGCGGCATTCGTGAGATCGAATTCTTCGCGCAGACCCAGCAGCTGATTGCCGGCGGACGTCATCCCGAATTGCGCGTGCGGCCGACGCTCGAGGCGCTGAATATTCTCGCTGCGAGCAACTGGATCACTTATGAGGCGCGCGATGAACTGACGCTCGCCTATGAATTCCTGCGCCGTGTCGAGCATCGGCTGCAGATGGTGGCCGACGAGCAGACTCATTCGCTGCCCGATGATGTCGGCGCCATGGAACGCTTTGCGCGCTTCTTCGGCTATGACAGCCGCGAGGCCTTTGCCCGCGATCTTCTGGTGCACCTCAACTGCGTGCAGGGGCATTACGGTCGCCTGTTTGAAGGGGATCCGATCGACGACGCGCATCTTCCGGCTGTCGACTACAAGGCCGGTGCAACGGACCAGCGGTTGCTCGAACATTTCACCAAGCTGGGTTTTCGCAAGCCGGCCATGGTGGCGGAGACGGTGCAACACTGGATGACGGATGACTATCGGGCCCTTAAATATGAGGGGACGCGGCAGGCATTCATGGAATTCGTGCCAGCGCTGATCGCCGGGCTGGCCGATGCCGAAGAGCCGGATCTCGCAGTCATGGCCTTCGACCGGTTTCTGCAGGCGCTGCAGCGCGGCGGCCGGCTGATCTCGCTCCTCAGCCAGCATCGCGATCTCGTCGCTCTGGTGGCGCTGGTGCTCGGTGCGGCGCCGCGTCTGGGTGACATGCTGGCGCGGCAGCCGCAGATCATGGACGGGCTCATCGATCCGCGGTTCTTCGGCGCCATGCCGGACCAGCGCGAGCTCTCGACGCGCCTTGCGGCGACCCTCGAAGACGCCAATTCCTATGAAGAGTTTCTCGATCGTCTCAGGTTGTTCGGGCAGGAGAGCCTGTTCCTGATCGGTACGCGCATTCTCTCGGGCACCGTTTCCGCGCAGCAAGCGGGGATCGCCTTCGCCGACGTCGCCGAAGGCATTGCACATACGCTGCACGGGCTGGTGCTGGATCAGTTCGTGGCCCAGCATGGCCGCATCAAGGATCAGCAGACCGCCATCGTCGCCATGGGCAAGCTCGGCAGCCGCGAGATGACCGCCGCGTCCGATCTCGATCTGATCCTGATCTACGACTTCGATCATGACGCGCCGGATTCCGACGGACCACGCCCGCTGCACGGCGCGCAGTATTTCGCGCGGCTGACGCAGCGCCTGATCAGCGCCTTCACCACGCGCACCAATTACGGCGTGCTCTATGAGGTCGATATGCGGCTTCGCCCGTCGGGCCGGGCCGGTCCGCTGGCGTCGCGCATCGATTCCTTTGCTGAATATCAGGAAACCGAGGCCTGGACCTGGGAGCACATGGCGCTGACGCGCGCGCGGGTGATTTCGGCGACGCCGGCGTTCCGTGAGAAGATCGAACGGGTCATCCGCGACGTGCTGACGCGTCCGCGTGAAACCACGATCATCGCCAATGACGTTGCCGAGATGCGTCAGGCCATCGCCGAGGAAAAGGGCGAAGACGATATCTGGGACCTGAAACATGCCGCGGGTGGCATGGTCGATATCGAATTCATCGCGCAATACTTGCAACTGGTGCATGCTGCAGCGAAGCCCGAGATCCTCAGCGTCAGCACACAACAGGTGCTGGAAAACGCGGCGCGGCTGGGCATCCTGTCGCCATCCGCCGCCGATGTCCTGCGTCCGGCGGTGAGGCTCTATCACGACCTCACGCAGGTGCTGCGGCTCTGCGTGAGCGACAAGTTCAAGCCAGAGACCGCAGGCACTGATCTGTTGCGCATGCTTGCACGCGTGAGCAACGAACCGGACTTCTCCTCGCTGCAGGCACGCGTGCGTGAGACGCAGTCTGACGTGCGTCAGGTGTTCCGCGCCGTGGTCGAAGGTCAGACGTAGCCATATCTGCGGGAACCGCGCGGCGCGGGAAGGGCATTCAGCAGCGTTTTTTGCCGAGCGCTAGGCGGCTTCCGATACGTGCTGAGGCTTTTGCCTGGTCTCGAGCGGGATGGTGACGCAGACCACCGTGCCGGTGCCGAGCTTGGAGCGCAGCTTCATCGATCCGCCGTGCAGGGTGGTCAGCGACTTCGCGATGGCGAGGCCGAGGCCCGAGCCGTGATAGGTTTTGGTGAGCTGGCTCTCGACCTGTTCGAACGGGCGACCAAGCCGCTTCAGCGAATGCGGGGCGATGCCGATACCGCTATCGGCGATCATCAATGCGACGGAGTCGCGCAGGACGCGGCTGCGCACGGTGACACGGCCGCCATCGGGCGTGAACTTCACGGCATTCGAGAGCAGATTGACCAGGATCTGCTTGATGGCGCGGCGGTCCGCCACCACCGGCGCATCAGCCGCGATATCGGCGCTGAGTGTCAGATTCTTGTCGTCCGCGCGCCCGGATACGACACGCAGTGCTTCGGACAGCGTCTGTCCGAGATCGAGGGGCTCGAGGTCCAGCTTCATGCGACCCGCCTCGATCTTCGACATATCGAGAATGTCATTGATGACTTCGAGCAGGTAGTGACCGCTGGTGAGAATGTCGTGGCAGTATTCGGCATATTTGTCGGAGCCGAGATTGCCGAACATGCCGCTGCCCATGATTTCCGAGAAGCCGATGATGGCATTCAGCGGCGTGCGCAGTTCGTGGCTCATATTGGCCAGGAATTTCGACTTGGTCTGGTTGGCTTCCTCGGCGCGGTTCTTCTCGTCGGAGTATTTCTGCGCGAGGTCGGCGAGTTCGAGCGCCTGTTTCTCCAGCGCGGCCTGGGAGTGCTTGAGATCGATGACGCTGGCGCGAAGGCGCAGGTCGTTATCGACGAGCTTCCGCTCGTGCTCCTTGATGCGGGTGATGTCGGTGCCGACGGAGACGTAGCCACCGTCCTTGGTGCGGCGTTCGCTGATATGCAGCCAGCTGCCGTCCTCGATCTGTGCTTCGAAGGTACGGGCGCCAGGCGCCGCGCCGCCGGCTTCCGCGAGACGCGAGTGAACCTCGGGCATGCTGCCGACTTCGAGCACGGTCTCGTAGGACGTCCCGGGCGACACCGCCGAGTCCGGCAGCTTGTGCAGGCGCTGGAAATGCGAGTTGCAGAGCACCAGGCGATCTTCCGCGTCCCACAGCACGAAGGCTTCGGGAATGGTCTCGATGGCGTCGCGCAGCCGGACATCAGCTTCGATCGTCTTCTCGGCGAGGCTCTTCTGTTCGGTGACGTCGATGGCAATGCCGATCAGGTGCTGGCTGCCGTCGTTCTGACCCTGGGCGAGTTCGCAACGCAACTGCAGCCAGATCCAGTGACCGTTGCTGTGCTGCATGCGGAAGGTCTGGTCGATGTGACCGATCTTGAAGGAGATCAACCGATCGGCGATCTCGAACAGATTGATGTCGTCCGGCTGCACGAGCGCATTCACTTCGCCGAAGGTCAGGAGATCGCTGCGGCTATCGAGGCCGAGCATGGTGAACATCGACTGCGACCAGAAGATGCGACCGCGTGACAGATCCCAGTCCCACAGACCGCAGCGGCCGCGATTGAGCGCGGTGTCGATGCGACCACGGACGGCATCGTTGATGGCATCGCCTTCGCGGGCGCGGGTCGATTGCCAGTGGAACGCAAAGCCGAGGATCAGCACCACGAAGCCGGTTGTGGCCGAGAGCGTGATCGACAGCGCGGAGTCCGACCGCCAGATCGGCTCGTCGTTCTCCTGAATGACGACCACCTGACCCGGCAGCGCCTTGACGATGCGGCGGGTTGTCAATGCGTGGCTGTTGTCGGGCAGCTTCGCATCGATGACGTCGCTCCGTTGTCCCAGTGCAGCCATGGTCTGGGTTGCGCTGAGGACGTCGAGGATACGATTGGCATTGCCGGGCACAAGATCGATTGGCACGCGCGCCAGAATGCTCTGGTCAGCACCGAGCACGATGACGTGGCGGCCGCTGGCGATCCCCCATGATGGAATCAGGCTGGGCAGCAGGCTCTGCAGGCGCTCGACGGCAGCAGGACGGTCCTGGCGAATGGTGCCATTGCGTTCGAGACGCTCGGCGAGCAGATCGGCGAGCGTTGCGAGATCGCGCTTCATCGACGACTGTTTCTGACGGTTCTGATCGACCACCTGCACGAAGGCGCCGAAGAAGATGGTGATGAGAAAAGCGATGATGAGTGTAGGAACGGCCCGGCGAAGCGCCGGCTCTGCGATCAGTAGCCTGTGATAGGCCGGCTTCGCAATCGACTGCGCCAATCCTTTGATCGAATCGGATTGGACGCATGCGTTGTCCGCATGCGCACGCGCCATACTTAGCCCCCTCGGAAGAATCTCGCTTGCGTCGCTCGAAACAACTGCCCCGCCACTTCGAATCGCAAGACCAATAAGAATCCACTTTGCGAGGGCTGTCGAGAGTCAACGAAACGTTAACGTGAATTTATTTGTATCCACCGAAGAGTTTCGTCGTTGTTTGCACTTGTGTGAGTCCGAAACAGGAACGCCGCGCATGAGAATCATGCGCGGCGTTTGAATCCGAAGACTCGCAGAGCGCGTGTTACAGCGTCACCACGATCTTGCCGAGATGCTTGTTGGCTTCCATGCGGTCGAACGCCGTTCCGATGTCGTCGAATGCGTAGACCTTGTCGATCGGCAGCTTCAGTTGGCCCGCTTCGACGGCGGGCCAGATGTCCGCGCGCACCGCGCTGAAGATGTCGCGAACTTCCTGCATCGACCTCGTGCGAAAAGTCACGCCGATATAGTTGATGCGGCGTGCGGCATGGAGATCGAAATTGAAATCGCCATGCGTGCCGCCGAGGCGGCCGACATTCACAATCCGACCCATCACTTTCGTGGCCTTCAGGTTCTGGTTGGCGACGGGGCCGGAGATCTGATCGATAATGAGATCGACCCCGTTTCCATCGGTGGCCTTGAGCACCTGATCGACCCAGCCGGCATCCTTCGAGTCGATGGCGAGGTCCGCGCCGAAGTCCTTCAGCCGGGCGCGGCGTGCGGCGTCGGTGGATGAACCGATCACCGTCTTGGCGCCCTTCAGCCTGGCGATCTGCAGCGCCATCAGGCCGACGCCGGAGCTGGCGCCCTGGATCAGCACCGATTGGCCCGGCTGCAGTCCGCCATTCGTCACCAGCGCATTGTGCATCGTGGTGATGGCGACGGGCAGGGTGCAGGCATCCTCGAAACTCATGCTGGCCGGCATGTGGAACAGCCGGCCGTGATCGGTGACGGCAAATTCGGCAAAGGCAGCCCCGCCGGATCCCATCACGCGATCCCCGACCTTGACGCCCTTGGCCTCCGGACCAAGCTCGGCAATCTCGCCCGCCCATTCCATTCCCAGCACCGTGCCGACGCCGCCGGCAGCGCCGTGGGCATGGCCCTTGGTCATGCCGAGGTCGGCGCGGTTGAGGCCGCAGGCCTTCACCCTGACCAGCACCTGCGTGCCGGCGGGCGAAGGTTTCGGGGCGTCGCTGATCGCAGCGCCATTGGCGCCGTAGACATAGGCTTTCATGGCTCTGCCTTCCGTTCCGTTTATTCAGCGGCCTGGCGCTGGCCGCCACCAAGCATGGCTTCGAGGCGTGCGCGGATAATCGTCTCGGCATCATGCATGATGCGCGAGACGAGCTCCTGGCAACTCGGGATGTCGTGGATCAGGCCCTGGACCTGGCCGGCCGACCAAATGCCGTCCTCGGCATCGCCGTGCGAATAGACCAGCTTGCCGCGGGCGCCGGCGACGAGTTCCTTGATTTGCTCGAAAGTGGCGCCTTCCTTCTCCATGGCGACCACCTGCCGGCTGACCGCATTCTTGGCGACGCGCGAGGTGTTGCGCATGGTGCGGAAGATCAGGTCGGTCTCGCGTTCGTCATTGGCGACGATGCGCTCCTTCACCAGCTGATGGATGGGGCTTTCCTTGGTGCACATGAAGCGGGTGCCCATGTTGATGCCCTCGGCCCCTAGCGCCAGCGCAGCCACAAGGCCGCGACCATCGGCGAAGCCGCCCGAGGCGATCATCGGGATCTTGATCTTGTCGGCGGCCGCCGGAATCAGGATCAGGCCGGGGGTGTCATCCTCGCCGGGATGTCCGGCGCATTCGAAGCCATCGATCGAGATCGCATCGACGCCCATACGCTCGGCAGAGAGGCCGTGGCGCACGCTGGTGCATTTGTGGATGACCTTGACGCCATGCTTCTTGAACTCGTCGACGTGCTCCTGCGGCTTGTTGCCGGCGGTCTCCACCACCTTGATGCCGGCCTCGATAATGGCCTGCCGATATTCCGCATAGGGCGGCGGTTTGATGGTCGGCAGGATCGTGAGATTCACGCCGAACGGCTTGTCGGTCATGTCGCGGCAGCGTGCGATTTCCTTGGTGAGGTCTTCCGGCGTCGGCTGGGTCAGTGCGGTGATCAGGCCGAGCGCACCGGCATTGGCCACGGCGGCGACGAGCTCGGCGCGGCCGACCCACTGCATGCCGCCCTGGACGATGGGGTGTTCCACACCCGCGAGCTCGGTGAAGCGCGTCTTGATCATGATTGTCCTCTGTTCCCTCGCAGGCGCATCGGGTGGGCCCGATGTGGCTTGTTGATCTTTCGGGGGCGGAGGATGCCGTTGCACCGGCGGAATGTCCATCGGACAGCCGGAGGTGCGCCATGCGCATTTGGCGGGGCGGGCGCCTAATTCCTATTGGTGGAATTCGTTATGCAGCTCGCCGATACCTGCGATCGCGATGGTCACCGTGTTGACCGGCTCTTTCATCACGCCGACGCCGACGGAGGTGCCGCAACAGATCAGGTCGCCCGGCAGCAGGGTCATGTCGCGGGAGATCGCCGATACGAGCCGCTGCGCGCTGAAGATCATGTCCGATATGGGATAGTTCTGCCGCTCTTCACCATTGAGGATGGTGCGGATATGGAGCGTCGCCGGATCGATGCCGGTCGTGATGACGGGACCGAACGGGCCGTAGCCGTCAAAACTCTTGGCGCGCGCCCATTGCGGGAAGGTCGCATCGCGGTTGAGGACATCGGACGCGGTGATATCGTTGACGCAGGTATAGCCAAAGATGACGGCATCGGCCTGATCCGGCGAGATATTGCTGCAGGTCTTGCCGATGACGATGCCAAGCTCGCCTTCATAGGTGGTCTTGCCCTCATAGCTAACGGGCTTGCGCACGACCGCGCCGGGCGCCGCCATGCTGGACGGCGATTTCAGGAGATAGAGCGGCTCCTTCGGCTCAGGGACGTTCAACTTCGCGGCGAGGGCATGAAAGTTATTCCAGAGCGCGATCATCTTCGACGGCGCACAGGGCGCCAGCAGTGCAACGTCGGAAAGCTTGAGATACTGGCCGGTCGGCTTGGCTGCGCCAAACATATAGCCGTTGTGTACGGCAATCTCGCCATCGTCCGCGAGTGTGCCGAAACACATATGGTCATGATGGCGGAAGCGAACCCAGTTCGTCATCTTATTGCGTCCTGCACTAATAGAGGCCGGCGACCCGGGCGCGCTGAGCGACCAGTGCCAGCACGGAATCGATGGCCGGCGTCGGGATGCCGGTGAGGCGCCCCATTTCCTGCACCACGGTGACGAGCGGATCGATCTCCATCGGCCGCCCGCGTTCGAGGTCCTGCAGCATCGATGTCTTGTGCGCGCCGACCTTGCGCGCGCCGTCGATGCGGCGCTCGACATCGACGCGAAAACCGATGCCAAAACTCTCGGCGATGGACTGCGCTTCCAGCATCATCGCTTTCGACAGCGCGCGTGTCGCCGGATCGGTGCAGATCACGTCCAGTGTCGCATGGGTGAGGGCGCTGATCGGATTGAAGCAGACATTGCCCCAGAGTTTCAGCCAGATCTCGTCGCGAATACGGTCCAGCACGGGTGCCCTCAAACCCGCCTTTTCGAACATGGCCGCCAACCGTTCGACGTCGGCGGTGCGCTCGCCCGACGGCTCGCCGAGCGGAAACTTGTCGCCATAGACATGCCGGATCACGCCGGGCGCCTCGATCTCGGTAGCGGGATAGACGATGCAGCCGATCGCACGCGCGGCGCCGATTTCTTCCCACTGCCGTCCACCGGGATCGACGCTTTCCAGCGCCGTGCCTTCGAACTGATTGCCGTGCCTGTGGAAGTACCAGTAGGGAATGCCGTTCACGGCAGTGACGATGCGCGTCTTCGGCCCGAGCAGCGGCCGCATCTGTTCGATCACACCGGTGATCGAATGGGCCTTCAGGCAGATGATGACGTAGTCCTGCTCGCCGAGCTCGGCGGGATCGTCGGTGCAGGGGATATGTACGACGCGCTCTTCACCCGAGATCAGCAGCTTCAGTCCATGCGCGCGCATGGCGGCCAGATGCGCGCCGCGCGCGACAAGGCTGACATCGGCGCCAGCCTGCGCAAGCTGAACGCCGAGATAGCCACCAATGGCACCAGCGCCGTAGATGCAGATCTTCATGAGATGTCACCAAGGCAATGAGCACGGACAAGGCAAAAGAACTGGCATCACGGACCGCTGGCGGTCCGTGTCGATATCGTCATGAAACGCGAAGTGAGTTTGAGGCTAGACCTCAGGCCACCGCGGCATGTGCTTGCGGTACATCCTCATGGTCGAGGGCCCTGCTGATGTCGCGGATGCTGATCACGCCGATCAGTGTGTAATCGTCGATGACCGGAACGTGGCGAATGTGATGGCCGTTCATCAGGTGTCGCACATGTTCGAGCGTGTCGGTCGAACGGCAGGAGATCAGCTCCTGCACGGAGATCATATCCGAGACCTTGCGATTGACGCCGGCGGCGCCGTGATCGGCGATTGCGCGAACCACGTCGCGTTCGGAGAACATGCCGACTGCGGTGTTGCCTTCGGTGCGGCATACGTCCTTCACGACCAGGGCGCTGATATTGCCCGTCCTGAGCAATTGCGCCGCGACGGCGACAGTCTCGTTCATGCGGACAGTGGCGATGCGGGTGCTCTTCCTACGCAGGATATCTCCGACTTGCATGGCAATAACCTCCCTTGGCTGATCGGCTGAGGATCGATCTTGTAAGCGCAAGATTGGTATACTGTATGCCAGTTGTCAACGCAGAAACGGTGATATCAGGGCCCGCCGATCAATAAAGAAAGTCAGTATTTCTGACGTTTATCGCATTCGCTGCTGGATTCTGATCCCGTGTCTTGCGCCGGCGGTATCCCACTCGGACGCCTGGCATGCCAAGCGTGGCATGAAAAAGGGGCGCACTCTCATGCGCCCCTGCAAGCCTGAACAGGCCTCGATCGATCAGGCGATCTTGGCGCTCTGTGCTGCCGGCTCCGGCACCGCTCGCTCGCTTCCCAGAATGAATGCCCGTCGCATGGGTTTGATGACGAACAAAGCGAGCAGCGCTGCGGTCGCATTGAGCGCAACGGCGACCACAAACACAGCCTGCCATCCGTAGCGTGCTGCGATCAGGCTCGCGAGCGGCACCAGCAACGCCGCCGTGCCCTTCGCTGTGTAGAGCATGCCGTTATTTGTCGTGGCGTATTTGGCACCAAACGTATCGCCCGATGTTGCCGGGAACAGGCTGTAGATCTCGCCGAACACGCCGAAGTAGACGGCCGTCGCCAGCACGAAGACGAGCGGGTTGTGGCCATAGGACGATAGCGTCAACAGCATCAGTGCAGCGGTGCCGAAGGCGATGAACATGGTGTGCTCACGGCCGATCTGATCGGACAACCAGCCGAACAGCGGGCGGCCGAAGCCGTCGAAGATGCGGTCGAGCGAGATTGCGAAAGTGAGCGCTGCCATCTCGAAGCCGGCGAGACTGACCGGCACATTGGCAATCTTGTAGTCGTGCGCGATCGGCGCGATCTGCGCTGCGGTCATCAGGCCACCGGCGGCGACCATGACGAAGACCAGATACATGATCCAGAAAATCGGGCTGCGCAGCACCTGCGGCGGCGTGAAGTCCGTCTTGGTCTGCGGCAGATTGAGCTGTTTCCGCTTCACCGGCACAGCCTGGAGAGGCGGGCGCATGAAGAAGGCGAGCACGAAAACAATCAGGCCCTGGCCGATGCCGAAGGTAAAGAATGCATGCTGATAGCCGCTCTCGGCAATCATATGCGCGATCGGCACAACAGTAATCGCAGCGCCCGCGCCGAAGCCTGCTGCTGTCGCGCCGGCGGCGAGGCCGCGGCGATCGGGAAACCACTTCAGCGCATTGCCGACACAGGTGCCGTAGACCGAACCCGCGCCGATGCCACCGACGATGGCGCCCGCATAGAGCAGCACCAGCGAGTCCGCATAGGAGTTCAGCACCCAGGCGAGGGTGATCATGATTCCGCCGAACATGATGACGACGCGGGGGCCGTATTTGTCGACAAACCAGGCTTCGAGCGGCACCAGCCATGTCTCGACAACGACGAACAGGGTGAAGGCAAGCTGGATCGCGGCGCGACCCCAGTGATACTTGGCATCGATGGGATCGACGAACAGCGTCCATCCGTATTGCAGGTTGGCGATCATCGCCATGCAGACGATGCCCATCACGAGCTGGATCCAGCGGAAGCTGGAGGTGGGAGCGGTCGTCGAGTCGGTATGAGACATTGGGAGTCCTCCGAGCGCGCCTCTTGATCGCGACTTAATGTCACGAATGCTGTGGCTTATTGCCGCAAGCGTCGCTTTTGGGGAGACTGGTATATTATATTCCAGGATGCAAGCCGAACTTGATTGTTCCCCGGCGCCGGTCATCACGCCTTGGCGCGACACTGGATTGCCGGACAAGGAAAAACGCGCCCAGCCAGGCTGAGCGCGTTGTTTTTGTTCGATTTTTCCGGATGTCGCTAGCTCGCGAGGGCCTTGGCAACGACGACCTTGCGCCATGGCTTCAGCACCGCAATCGCCAGCAACGACGCGAGGATATTGGCGCCTGCCGCGATCAGGAACACGCTGTCCCACGTGCCCGACGACTGCTGCATGTAGTTCGCGACCGGCACCAGAAGTGCCGCCGTTCCCTTGGCCGTATAGAGCAGGCCGGCATTGGTCGTTGCGAATTTGGAGCCGAACGTGTCGGTGCAGGTCGATGGGAAGAGCGAATAGATCTCGCCCCATGCGAAGAACACGAAGCCCGACAACAGCACGAACCACAGCGGATCGTGACCCCACATATACAGGGCCCAGATGCCGATGCCTTCCATGCCGAAGGCGATGAACATCGTGTTCTCGCGGCCGATCATGTCGGAGATCCAGCCGAAGAACGGACGTGTCAGGCCGTTGAGCACGCGATCGATCGTGGCCGCGAAAGTGACGGCGGTCATCGTCATCGCCATCAGCGTGACGGGCACGTTGTCGATCTTCCAGTCGGCCGCAATGGGCTTCAGGTTCGCCGTCACCATCAGGCCGCCGGCACCGACGATCACGAACATGAAGTACATCAGCCAGAAGATCGGATGGCGGATCACTTCCGTCGGAGCGTAGTTGCGGCGGGTCTGGATGATATTCGCGTTTTGCGTGACCGCCGGTACCTGTCCAGCCTTCGGCGCGAACAGGAAGAAGGACAGGATCACGATGATGATGCCTTGTCCGAGACCGAAATACAGAAACGTGGTCTGGAAACCGGAATCCTTGATCATGGCCTGGATCGGCGCGACGGTGAGAGCCGAGCCTGCACCGAAGCCTGCAGCCGTGATGCCAGCCGCGAGGCCGCGCTTGTCGGGAAACCACTTCAGCGCATTGCCGACGCAGGTGCCGTAGACGCCGCCAGCGCCGATGCCAGCGATGATCATGCCGAGATAGAAGCCGTTGAGCGTTTCCGCCTGTGCGTTGATCGCCCAGCCGATGCCGCAGAGAATGCCGCCGATGAGGACGACGATCTTCGGGCCGTATTTATCGACGAACCATCCTTCGACCGGCACCAGCCAGGTCTCGAATAAAACGAAGAGGGTGAAGGCCCATTGGATCGATGCACGATCCCAGCCGAACTTCTTCTGGATGTCGGGGACGAAGAATGTCCAGCCGTATTGATAGTTGGCGATCATCACCATCGCGCCAACGCCGATGGCGAGTTGTGTCCAGCGGTAGGCATCGCTGACACGTGCGGCAGCAGGCGCCGCGCCGTGAACTGCATCAGTCATAGTTCCTCCTAAAGCGCTGTTCTATTGAGAGCTCGACAGCTGCGAAGGATAGTTTGGTATATGATATGCCAACTAACAAGCGAAATCTTGCCAATTTGCCGCTGCAAGTTTCGCATGACTCAATGCCGTACTGCTAAACTACAGAACAGCACGAAGCCGGCGGTCCAGACCGCCGGCTTTTGGGTTTGAACAGTTATTTGTACTGTTACTTACGCTGTTGCAGCGCGAGTACGCAGCCTTGTGAAGCCGCTCTGAATCACCGACCAGAACAGTGCGATCAGGCCGAGGATCATGATGCTGCTGACCAGCGTGTTCGAGAAGAAGATTCCGAGCGATCCCTGTGAGCCCAGCAATGACTGCCGGAAGGCTTCCTCGGCCTTGTCACCAAGCACGATGGCCAGCACCAGCGGGGCGAGGGGGTAGTTACACTTCTTCAGTGCATAGCCGATGATACCGAATACCAGCATCATCACCACGTCGAAGGTCGAGTTGTGGACGGAGTAGGCGCCGATCGCGCAGAGCACCAGGATGAGTGGCGCGATAATGCTGAACGGAACCCGCAGGATCGCGGCGAAGAGCGGTACGCAGGTCAGTACGATAATCAGGCCGACAAGGTTGCCGAGATACATTGAAGCGATCAGGCCCCAGACAAACTCCTTTTGCTCGACGAACAGCATCGGACCGGGCTGCAGGCCCCAGATCAGCAGACCACCAAGAAGCACAGCGGCCGTCGGTGAACCGGGGACGCCGAGCGAGAGCATCGGCAGCAGGGCTGCGGTGCCAGCGGCGTGCGCGGCCGTTTCCGGAGCGATGACGCCCTCGATCTCACCCTTGCCAAAGTTGTGGCCGTTCTTGGAGACGCGCTTGGCAATGCCGTAGCTCATGAACGACGCCGGTGTCGCACCTGCCGGCGTGACACCCATCCAGCAGCCGATGATGCAGGAACGCAGTGACGTCATCCAGTATTGCGGCAGGCTCATCCAGGTGCGGAGCACGACGCGAAGATCGATCTTCGCCTTGCCGCCCTGGAAGCGCAGTCCTTCCTCCATGGTGAGGAAGATTTCGCCGAGGCCGAACAGGCCGATGACGGCGATCAGGAAGTCGAAGCCATTGAGGAGTTCGGTCGAGCCGAAGGTGAGACGCAGTTGTCCCGTGATGGAATCGAGGCCGACAGCGGCGAGGGCGAAGCCGATCATCATCGCCGCAATGGTCTTGAAAGGTGGCTCCTTACTCAGTCCGACGAAACTGCAGAATGCCAGGAAGTAGACCGCGAATTTTTCCGCAGGCCCGAAGCGTAAGGCGAAGCCTGCGACCAGCGGCGCCACCAAAGTGATCATGATGACGGCGAACAGCGCGCCGACGAAGGAGGAGGTGAAGGCGGCGGTCAGCGATTCGGCGGCCTTGCCCTGCTGCGCCATCGGATAGCCGTCGAATGTCGTGGCCACCGACCATGGTTCTCCGGGGATGTTGAACAAGATCGAGGTGATCGCGCCCCCGAACAATGCGCCCCAATAGATGCAGGACAGCATGATGATCGCCGATGTCGGCGGCATGCTGAAGGTGAGGGGCAGCAGGATCGCAACGCCATTGGCGCCGCCAAGGCCGGGAAGCACGCCGATGATCACGCCGAGGACGATACCAAGGACCATCACCGCGATATTGAACGGCTGCAGCGCGACGGCAAAGCCCTGGAACAGATTAGCAATTTCTTCCATGTCGAGTAGTCCTCAGAAAGAGACCGGCAGGCGCAACGGAATTGGAGATCGCGGAAATCAGAGACCAAGCAGATCCTCAAGCGGCCCTTTGGGAAGCGGCACGAGAAACCAGCGTTCGAAGATCAGGTAAGTGACGACCGGCATGCCGAGAGAGATGGCCGCGATGATGGGCCAATTATATTTGCCGAGCCAACGCATGAACCATGCGATGAAGATCAGCGACGACACGTAGAGGCCGATGAACGGCAGGACGCCGACATAGATGCCGGTGGGTATGACGACGCTGAAGACCTGGCGCAACTGGCCCCATTCGGCGAACAGGCTGCCGTTGTCCTCGCGCAGCGTATTCCAGAGATTGATCAGACTGGAGATGATGATGAACAGCCCGATATAGAACGGGAAGAACCCGGCCTTCGGACCCTCCGCGCCCCAGTTGATGCCGGCCTTGATGCTGCCATAGACGACGATGGCGCCGAACAGGCCGATGACAGTGGTGACGCCCGCTTCGACGGATTTGTGGGACGGGCCTGCGTTGCTCGTGTGCTGCGTGGTCATGAAAAGCTCTGTGTGAGAGATCAGCGTCGATCAGCGTGCCATGTAGGCCGGACCTGATATGCGATCAGGTCTGGCGTCATTGCGCCTGTGTCGGTTGCCTTGCTCAGTTTCCTTGCGCGAGGAAGCCGGCTTCCTTCATCAGGGTCTCGTGGCGCTTCTCTTCAGTGCCGACCCAGCTCGCATAGTCACCGCCGGTCATGAAGGTCGTATTGAAGGCGCCGCTCTTCATCAGGTCCTGCCACTCGGGCGTCGCGCGGACTTTCTTGAACAGCTCGACGTAATAGTCGATCTGATCCTTGGTCGCTTTTGGCCCCATGAAGATGCCGCGCAACATCACATATTCGATGTCGAGCCCCTGCGACTTGCAGGTCGGAATGTCTTTCCAGCCCTTGCCGTCGGCAACCTGTTCGTCATAGGCCATCGGCTTGCTATCGAACACGCAGAGCGGACGCACCTTGCCGCCGCGCCACTGCGCCACTGCCTCGATCGGGTTGTTCACGGTTGAATCGATGTGCTGGCCAACAAGCTGCACTGCGACTTCACCGCCGCCTTTGTAGGGAATGTAGGTGAACTTGCTGCCGATGGCTTTCTCGAGCGCGACCGTGATGATCTGGTCTTCCTGCTTCGAGCCGGTGCCGCCCATCTTGATGGTGCCGGCCGGCGCGGCTTTCACTGCGTCGATATAGTCTTTCACCGTCTTGTACGGCTTGTCGGCATTCACCCACAGCACGAATTCGTCGAGCGCCAGCATGGCGACCGGGGTGAGGTCCTTCCAGTTGAAGGGAATGCCGGTGGCGAGCGGGGTCGTGAACAGGTTCGAGAGGGTGATGATGATCTTGTGCGGATTGTTGTTCGCTGACTTCACATCGAGGAAGCCTTCACCGCCGGCGCCGCCCGACTTGTTGATGACAACGAGCGGCTGCTTCATCAGGCTGTGCTTGGTGATGATGCCCTGAATGGTGCGCGCCATCTGGTCGGCGCCGCCGCCTGTGCCCGCAGGAACGATCAATTCGACGGGGCGCGCTGGCTCCCATGCAGCAGATGCCGGGAGAGACGCTCCCAGACAGAGAATGGATGCAGCAGCGGCCAGCGTGAGACAAGAACCTAAGCGTTTCATTGTTTCTCTCCCATTCGTTTTGATAGCGTCGATCGTTCGTCGACTTTGAAATCGTCAGTGCGTGGTCGGGTCTTCCTTCGAATGTCCTGGCTGCAGCTGTGCAAACACGGCCTTGCGCGCGCCATATGCGCACGCCAGACTGTCGAGCCTCGAAACGGCTCGCCTGCAAAAAGGATGAGTGGGTCTGGATCGCTTTGTCATAGCGCGCACGGCATCGCACGCCCGCGAGGGCAGCTAAGCCTTTGTCCTCCCCAGGTATGCTTTCTGTTCAAACGTGAAGCATTACCGTTCGCGCATTTTGGTATGCGATATGCCAAGCGGCAAGCGATTAGAGCCGCTAAAAGCCGGGGAGGCTGAAATGTCGCAGGGAGCGCAAGACGTCGCTGCGATGCAACTACACAAACAAAAAAACGGCCCCGGAAATCCGGGGCCAGTCGTCGGGAGGAACGCAGGGATTTTTGCGCGGGCTCAGCCGCGCGAAAGTAGCGAAGTGCGGCCTTACAGGCCGAAGCGGGGCAGGTCGCCGTTGCGCGCCGAGATGCGTGCGCTGGCCATCAGCGCGCGATCCAGCGAGGCCATGAAGCGGGCGAAGAAGCTGGTGGAGGAAGCGAGGCCGAGCGAAGCAGTCTTCGACATGATTTTGATCCTTTGCTTGAGGTCGCCTCGTCTTGGCGCCTCATCTGGGATCAATTTACGTATACCAGATGCCAAGGACAATTGTCTTGTTTGCATGGCAGCATGATGATTTTGCAGCGCGATATGTATCGATTTGATTTTCTTATTGAAGTTCCGCACTGGCTCTCCCAAATGAAAAAGGCCGCCAATCGGCGGCCTTTCGCATGTAACTATCTGAAATTACGTCAGAAATTACTCAGCGGCGACCTTGCGCGGCGGATCCAGAGCGCCGGAGTCGTGGATTTCGGCGACCTGATGATCGCTGAAGCCCAGCACCTGCTTGAGGATTTCGTCGGTATGTTCGCCGAGCAGGGGCGAGCGGGTCACTTCGGTGGGGCTTTCCGATAGCTTAATCGGATTACCAACGGAAAGATACTTGCCGCGCTCGGGGTGATCGACCTCGACCACGGTGCCGGTGGCGCGCAGCGACTGGTCCTCGGCGAGCTCCTTCATGGACAGGATCGGGCCGCAGGGGATGTCATCCTTGTTGAGGATTTCCATCGCCTCGAACTTGGTCTTGGTCATCGTCCACTGCTCGATCCGCGCGAAGATCGCGTTGAGCTTGGGCAGGCGCGCCGCCGGCTTGGCATAGCCCGGGTCGGTCTTCCAGGTCGGTTCGCCGATCACGTCGCAGATCTTCTCCCACACCGGCGCCTGGGTGATGAAGTAGATGTAGGCGTTCGGGTCGGTTTCCCAGCCCTTGCACTTCAGGATGCGGCCGGGCTGGCCACCGCCGGAGTCGTTGCCGGCGCG
>NZ_JBGMOE010000033.1:0-16507 GCF_041424195.1 Tardiphaga sp.
AGTTATATAGCGATTTCAATAGTATAAGAGTTCGTAGTTTTATTCTGAATGGCGCACCATCACGGGCGTCGTTAAACGCCTGTGTCCATTCGACTTTTCCAGAGACTAGGCGCCCGCTTCGCGCTCGATCGCCCGCAACCGCACGAATGCCGCCCAGGCGTGGGGAAACTCCGCACTCTTGGCGTCGATGGCCATCAGAGCGCGAAGGGCTTCCCGGATTTCGTCCAACCATATTTCCCGGCATCGACCTTGACCGACCGCAAGACATCGAATTGGGCGGATGACGGATTGAGCAGGAGTCGCGGAACCGCAGCTGCACCGCGGGCCTTTCAAAACAGCATCGCATGGCCTGCTGAACGGCAAAGAGCCCGCCCTGAACGGTATTTACCAGCCGTTACCACCATCCGATCTAAAATCACCGGCGCCAAGGAAGCGTCGATGATCCCTGAAAACCGAAATACTGGCCGCGTCGCGTTCGAGCGCGGTTTTCCCGTCTGGCTAATGGCCATTGACGGCACATGGCGCCGCAGCTGCCGCATCATGGACGTGTCCGAGACGGGCGCGCGCCTTATCGTCGAGAGTTCGATCGAGGGGATCAATCTCAAGGAGTTCTTCCTGTTGCTATCGTCCACCGGGCTGGCGTTTCGGCGCTGCGAGCTGGCCTGGGTCAACGGCGAGGAGATTGGCGCGACGTTTCTGCGCCAGGGCGCCAAGAAGAAAGCCACCCGGCCGGCTGACGCTGAATCCTGAACTCCTGCGGCGATCTCTGGAACCGACCGCCGCATTGTTGCGCTGACCTGCCCACCTTTGCGGCAGGAACAATTTCCCGCGCCAGACCTTGTCCTCCCGTCAACAGTTGGGTGCGTTTGTCCGTTTCAGCCCGGGAGGCCACCGTGAAGAACTTTTCCCATGCCGCGTTTCCGCCTGATACGATTTCGGTGATGAAACAGGCTCTTGACGGTGCCGTGTCAACGCTGCCGCATCCCGTCAACTCCGCTCACGTGCAATCCATTGCCGAAAGCATCCTGCGCACCACACGCGAGGGTGAACGCGATCCGACGATGCTCCAGACCATGGCGCTGGTCGAACTGCAGATTTCCCATCGAGACTGACAATCACCAATCATCACGACCTCGTGGACAACGAAAGTCGGGCTTGCTGCGCTGCAACCAGATGCCATATTCCGCTTTATCGCCTCAAAACGGAGGTTGCCGCATGCCCTACGCCCTGTTTTCCAATTCGATCAAAGTCAGCAAGGCCTTTCCCAACAAATCGGATGTTTGGCAGCATGCCGCCGAGAGTGGTCTGGTGATGGAGGTCGGTCTTGGCGAGGAAGATCCCCCTCGTCGTCTTCTCGATATGGGCTATGCGATCCACGCATGCGCCGCCGACCCGATTGAGAAATCAGACGCCACCGGCTTGCGCGAGAACGACATGTGCCAGATGATTACCGCCTGTCAGCTCAATCAGCGCTCCGCAGCCGCCGCATCGTAAATTCGATCTCGCCGTCTGGTAGCTCGTGCCAGCGCTCGACTTCACTCATGTAGGCTTGCTTCGGAAATCGCTTCAGAAACGCCCGCGCCGTGTTGCGGGCGTTCTCGCGTGGCTGCGTGAAGGTTTCTCGCACATAGCCGTCATCGATTGCGCGCTTCTGGCGCGCGGCCATTCTGTCTGCCAGATCACGCGGCGTTCCCGGCATTGCTGTTACTCCGGACACAAGCAACCCTAGGCAGATTGGCACGGATCGATCGTGGATCAAGCGCCATGTTTCATGACGCGACAGGGGAGCTCTCAGAAGAAAGGGCGCCCCGATTGCTCGGCACGCCCTTTCCCTGTTCTCGCTGAACCAGGCGCCGAGACGCCCTTGCGAAGCTCAAAGAATGAGCCTAGCGGGCGGCCTCAGCGAGGTGACAGCGCTTGGAATTAGACACTGGACCACCTCCTTTCATTGTTTGTGACACCTTGAGTATAGGAAAGATTCGCACCGTGTTAAGAGCCGCGATCGAAACGAGCCATGCAATCTCGCACAGGGTGCACGAGCCACCGGACCCTGGTGCCTCGTGCCTGCACACGAGCATGCCGGATTACTCTTCGTGATCTTCATCGCCTGCGATCTCGTCTTGAACCTGCACCATCATCGCAGGCTTGGCGATTCCGACGCTCGGCCCGTTGCCGACGCTCGACATATATGGCGCGATGGTAATCATCCTCGCGGCGATCTCGTTGATCGCCACGCTCGCATCGATCCGCCAAGCGCCCTGAGTCAGGTCATGCTGCCCGGCATGAAGCAACGGATCAGTGTGCCGGACGCCCCTTGTATCGGCCACACCATAGTGCGACCCACGCGGTTCGGCACCGTGATAACAGCCTCATCGGGCACATCGAGCCATGCCCCGTCGATCCTTACCTTGTAGTGCCCGCTGTTGGATTCCCAATCGACATCGCTGACGGCGCTACCGTCTGCGTCGGAGCAACACGGCCCCTTGCCGCTGCGCAGACTATCAAACCAAGCCTTCAGATCGGGGCTGCTGTTCGCGAATTGCCCGCGATCGCGCGCAGCAACCGATTGAAGCAACGGTATCGATAGCAGCACAGCAAAGCATACGGTTGACGCTCCCAGCTTCAACCAGCCGGCGCGACGCTTGCGGCGTCGATGGAGAGAGTTATTACCTTGCGAACACGGCGCACCAGCGCCGGAAGACATCCAGTCGCTCATTTGCTTGCTCCAGCCCCCGGCCGGCACAATGATGTTCAGCTATGTCGCGGGCAAAGAGCCCGCCTCTTCCGTATCGTTCACGCCAAGCGAGTACACGACTTACGAAAAGCAACTGCGGCCTATCATTGCGGCAGAAGCTCGGCAGAACGATAATCGATTCTCGTTCTGCTCCGTAAATTCTCGTCGCACTGCAGCGAATTTGTGGTGATAACTCTGCGATACCACGAGATCAAAATACCATCATAAAGAAGGTTACCACCGCACTCGAACAGAGCGCAATGACGCACGTTTGCTGCGTTGACGCTGGCAGGTGGTGTTTGCCATACTTGCACGTGCACAACCAAGGGACGGGTTGTGTCACCGGGACAGTATGAAAAACGCACTTTATTCGATCCATGTCGACCTGCAGGATGGTCGCTCGGGCAAAGGCAGTGGCGTTGTCGTGTTTCGCAATGGCGAAATTCTCGGCGGCGACGCCTACCTTTTCTATGTCGGAAGTTATGTCGTGAATCCCGGAACCGACACCTTCAAGGGCGAAGTCTCGGTCATGCAGCACACACCGAGCCCGAATATGAGCCCGCTGTTTGGCGGCCAGTCCCAACCTGTGGGCATTGGCGTATCCGGTACATTCACCGACACCGCGGCGACGATGAACGGCACAGCCCTGGTCGGCAAGAACAGCCTGATTTTTCGCGCCACATTGCGCAAGCTTGCCGACGCCGAATAGGCCCTACTCAGCGGCCAACTCCAGCGGCGCAACGCGCGGCAAGATGATCTGGATACGCGTTCCCTGCCCGGGAGCGGACTGCAGATGCAGACGACCACCGAGGCGGCTGGTAACGATGCTGTACACGATGTGCAGGCCGAGCCCCGTGCCGCCCTGGTCCCGGCGCGTCGTGAAGAACGGGTCGAACGCGCGCCGCCGGACCTCCGGGCTCATGCCGACGCCGTTATCCGCGAACAGAATTTCCACGTGATCGTTGCCGGCTTCCTGCACCTTGATCTCGACCGAGCCACCATTGCCATCGGGAAATGCATGAGCGACGGAATTCAGGAACAGATTGGTCAGTACCTGACCATACGGGCCCGGATAGCTGTTCATCGTTAGTCCCGGCTTGCAGTCGACCGAGAGCGCCAGCTTCTGTTTTCGTAATCCCGGCTTCAAACTCATCACCACCTGTTCGGTGAGATCGGCGAGATCAAAAACACGCTGGTCTGAATAATTACGGTCAGCGGAAACCTGCTTGAACGACTGGATCAACTCAGCGGCGCGATTGAGATTGGCGACCAATTGCGCCGCCGCGTCGCGGTTGGAATCGATGAACTCCATCAGAGTCGAGCGACGCAACTCACCGCGCGCGACCTCCTCGCCGAACAGCGCAATCTTGCGTTCCAGCGACGAAGCCACCGTCAGGCTGATGCCGACGGGATTGTTGACCTCATGGGCCACGCCGGCAACCAGCCGCCCAAGCGCGGCGAGCTTCTCCGCCTCGATCAGCGAATTCTGCGTCTCACGCAGATTGCGCAGTGCCGTTTCGGCAGCGTCCTTGGCCTTGAGCATCTCCTGCTCACTGCGCTTGCGCTGGCCGATATCGAGCGCCACGGTCACGATGTTCTGGACATCACCATCCGCCGTCAGCAAAGGCAGCTTGTTGACCAGCCACTGCCGCATGACGCCGGCGGCGTCCTGGTATTCTTCCTCATAGAAGCCGATGCCCTTACGTGTCTCGAGTACTTTCTTGTCGGGCGAATCCGTCTTTGATGCGCCAAAGCGCTTCATCAACTCACCGGTGGTCTTCCCGAGCGCCTCGTCGGGCTCGATGCCGAAAATTCCCGCCATGTAACGGTTCATCAGGACATAGCGCAGATCGGTGTCCTTCACATTGATCACGGCCGGAACGGTGTCGATGACCTGTTGCAGCAGACGGCGGCCTTCCTTGATCGCTGCTTCGGCATGTTTCTGGTTGGTGATGTCGCGGACTGTTCCCTCATAGCGCACGACGACGCCATTCTCGTCGCGGACCGCCGTGGCGCTGTCGGACAGCCAGAGGATCGTGTCGTGCCGTTGGCGGACCTGATACTCGAATTCGCGCACCATGCCGTCGCTTTCCATGCGCTGTTGATACTCGGCGCGCGCCACGGGATCGACATAGATGTTGCGCGAGATATCCAGCGTGGCGCGGATCAGGTCTTCCGGTGAGTCATACCCCATCATCCGCGCCAGTGCCGGATTGGCATTGAGCAATGCGCCCGCAGGCGTCGTCACATAAATGCCGTCGATGGAGCCCTCGAACAGCTTGCGATAGCTTTCTTCTGCGAGCCGTTGTTCCGCCAGCGCATGCACTGCAGCCTCGCGCGCGGCATCCGCATCGACCAGCGTCTTGCGGAACACCTCCGCAGCACGGGCGATATCGCCGATTTCATTTTCCAGGTCCATGGCCGGGATCGGCGTATACTTGGCACCGCCGGCCAGCGAGCGGATGGATCGGGCAATCGCCTTCAGCGGCTTCACGATGCGCCGAACGACGAATAGCGCCGCCAGTAGCCCAACCAGAACGCCGGCCGTGCCAAGGATGATGCTTTGCCACCTTGCCTCGGTCAGTGTGCGCGCGAACTCACGCGACAGCACCCGGCCCCGACGGGCGCTGAGTTCGCGCAACAATTCGGTCACCCGCCCGATCAAGCGTCCTTCCGCTCCAAGCACGTCCCTGTCGAGATCAGCGATCTGGCTTTCGGTCTCCGAGATCGAAATGATTGCATCGGTATACGCATCGGCAGCAACACGGAGCGCAGGCGTGCTGATCGGCAGCGCGCGCATGCGCTGCGCGGCCTGCTCGGCCCCGACCGGATCGCGCGCGAGCAAAGCCGCGGCAATCTCGTTCTGCGCACGGAACATGGCCTTGGCGGCGTTCGAATTCGTCACATCCGGAATTGCGCTCTCGAACTGCTCGCGGAGCGGCGGGAGCGTAGCCAGCATAGCGGAGCGACGTGCAATGAGCGACGAGATGCGTTCGATCCCTTCGCGATACTTGGTCAGCCGCGCATCGACACCGTCGATCATATCGCGTTGCTCGGGCGCAAGCTCGATCCGGGTCTTCTTCAGGAGATCGCCGAGCGCCGTGGCTGCCTGCGAAACCTTCTCCGGCTGTGCGTCGGGATCGGTGACAAAATCGCGTGCAGCCAACCGCAGGCTGATGAGGCGGCGGTCGATGTTTTCGGCCAGATCGCCGACGGTCTGCAGCCGCTCAAGCTCGGCGAAGGTATTGTCGATATGACGGATCGCGACCACGCTGGCGATGCTGGTGATCAGGATCACGGTCAGCACCAGCAGAAACCCGCTGAAGGTCAGCTGGCCAATCGAGAGCGAGGACGATCGGACCCGCTGAAAAAATGCCGCGATGGCAGAGGACATGGTTGTGGGACCGGGCTTCAGAGCGTCCCAATATATCCTGACTTCAGCCGCGGGGGGAACATGCTGGACGGCCCGGTGGGGGCGAACCGTCCAGCATGGTGTTTATTTCGGCCTGATCGCGTCGGCCGTCCCCTGGATGAAGGCCTGGATCTTGACCACATCCGCCTCGGTTAGCTTGCCGGTAAAATCCGGCATGCCCTTGTCCTTGAACGGCCCGTTGAAGACGATGTCCTTCAGGTTGGTGATGGTCTCGGTGGACACGTAACCGAGATTGGGAACATTGCCGCCCTTGTCCACGCCGGGCACGCCGTGACAGGTCGCACAAGCGTTGACATAGATCGAGGTGCCCTCCGGCACGTGAGCGGGATCGTACTTCACGCCAGTCAGCAGATTGCCGATCTGATATTTGGTGAAGGCCGGTAACGGCGCCTTGCCGCCGATGGCAAAGGTATAGACCGTGCCGGGTGCGTCACGATCCGTAGCACGCTGCGTGATGCCGAACACTCCGCCCCATCCGACCGCCACCGAGACATATTGCACGCCATCGACCGTGTAGGTCGCCGGTGCTGCAACGACACCGGTGCCGACAGGCGTCTCCCAGAGCTTCTCGCCGGTCTTGGCGTTATAGGCGATGAAGCGGCCATCGGCAGAGCCCTGGAACACGAGATTGCCGGCCGTCGTGAGCGTGCCGCCATTCCAGGGGGCGATGTATTCGGCACGCCACGCTTCTTTCTGCTTCACCGGGTCCCAGGCGATCAGGCGACCGAATGGCAGGTTTTTCGGCGGCTCGGCGTTGAGAGCAAAGCCGACGTTCCAGCCAGTCGTGCCGCCGTACTTGTTCGAGCCCGGCGCATTCTGCACCAGTGTCTTCTCACCCGTGAGGTTCAAAGGCACGCCCTGCGCAGGCAGATAGACCAGCCCGGTCTGCGGATTGAACGACATCGGATGCCAATTATGGGCTCCGAACGGTCCGGGAATGCTGTCGAAGGATTTGTCCGGCGAGCGCGCTGCCGGGACTTCGATCGGACGACCGCTGGCGTCATAGCCTGTGGCCCAGTTCACATCGACGAAGTTCTTCGCCGAGATGAACTTGCCGTTGGTGCGATCGATGACGAAGAAGAAGCCGTTCTTCGGCGCATGCAGCACCACCTTGCGCGGCGCGCCGTCGATGGTGAGATCGGCGAGGATCATTGGCTGCGTCGAGGTGTAGTCCCAGTTGTCGCCGGGCGTTTCCTGATAGTGCCAGAGATATTTCCCGGTATCGGCATTCAGCGCGACGATGGAGCCGAGATAGAGATTATCGCCGCCTCCCGGACTGCGCAGATTGCGATTCCACGGCGAGCCGTTGCCGGTGCCGATATAGACCATGTTCAGGTCAGGATCGAAGGTGATCGTATCCCAGGCCGAGCCGCCACCGCCATTGACCCAGTATTTGCCGGCAGGATCCCACGTCTTGGCGGCCGCGGCCATCGAGTCGTCCTCGAACGGTTTGGCCGGATCGCCGGGCACCGTGAACCAGCGCCATGCCTGATTGCCGGTCTCAGCGTCATAGGCCGTGACATAGCCACGTACGCCATATTCGGCGCCACCATTACCGATCACCACCTTGCCGTTGAACACCCGCGGCGCACCGGTGATCGTATAGGACATCTTGCGGTCGATGACCGTGTCCTTCTCCCAGACCTTCGTGCCCGTTGCTGCATCCAGCGCGACCAGCCGGCCGTCATAGGCACCGACGAACACCTTGCCCTTGTAGAGCGCGACGCCGCGGTTCACCACGTCACAGCAACCGCGATAGCCCTTTTCGCGATCCACCCCGGGATCGTAGCTCCAGATGCGCTTGCCGGTGCGGGTATCGACCGCATGCACGACGCTCCAGGGCGCAGATACATACATGATGCCGTCAACGACCAGCGGCGTCGCCTCAACGCCACGGATGGATTCCAGATTGTAGGTCCACATCAGGCCGATATCTTTGACATTCTCGGCTGTAATCTGATTGAGCTTGCTGAAGCGCGTCTCTGCATAATCGAGGCCATAAGTCGGCCAGTCCCTGGACGTCGCCGTGTTAGCCGTAATCGCAGTGCTGTCGATCGCCGAGGTGGCAGCCTTGATATGATCGGGAGAGCCTTTGGTCTGCGCATGGGCGCCGCCGCCCAGCAATGTCGCGCCGAGCGTCGCCGCGATGGATGTTCGGAGCCAACGGTGCAGTATTGCGTGTGAGTTGAGTGTCCCGTTGAAAAATGGACGCGAGGACGCGCCCCGACGAGCAAGCTGTCTCATGCATTTCACTCCCAATGGCCTCTGGCGGGCCTGTTGTGATGTTACCCGCGGGAGTTGAATCGTCAACAGATGAGAACAGTTCCAGATTTGTCTCTGTCGCGTTTTGCATCGCAAAGCTCGCAGCGATCCTTTGAACCATCCGGTGAGATACAAGCGATTGACCACGCTTGCCCGTCCCTCACCCGTCGCTATGATCGCCACCGACAGAGATGCGTGCAGCATCCACGATGCCGAGAGGGAGAACGCCATGAACATCACGCAAGGCTTGCGCCGTGCGCTGCAGACCGGCTCGCAAACAATTGCCACCATCGACGGCGATCGCCGCCGTACGTGGCGCGAGGTTGGCGATCGTGTCGCGCGGCTCGCGGGCGCACTGCAAAAGCTTGATGTCAAGCATGGCGACCGCGTTGCCGTTCTGATGCTGAATTCGGATCGCTATCTCGAACTCTATCTGGGCATTGCCTGGGCCGGCGCTGTGATCGTGCCGACGAATACGCGCTGGAGCCAGGCGGAAATTCTCGACTCCCTGCTCGACTGCCGCGCCTCGGCGCTTGTCGTCGACAGCGCCTTCGCCGCCATGGGCGTCGAACTCGCCAGGGCCATGCCGCTAGCATTGATCTATGCAGACGACGACAAGGGGCCGGCGGAAGCACACCACTATGAGGAAATGGTCGAGACCAGCCAGCCTGTTCCCGACGCGATGCGAGCACGCGAGGATCTTGCCGGCATTTTCTACACGGGCGGCACGACAGGCCGTTCTAAGGGGGTGATGCTGAGCCACGGCAATATCATGAGCAACTCGCTGCACATGATGAGCGAAGGGCTCCTGCCCCATGGCTCGATCTATATGAATGCCGCGCCGATGTTTCATGTCGCCAATGGCGGTGCAATGTTCACCTCCCTGGCGTCGGGTGGCACCAATGTCATTGTGCGGGTCTTCAATCCTGAATTGGTGATGCAGACCATCGCCCGCGAGAAAGTATCGGCCACGTTGATCGTCCCGACCATGATCCAGATGCTGGTCGATCATCCCACGTTTGCGACCGCCGACCTGTCGTCGATGAAGATCATGATGTACGGCGCCTCGCCGATCAACGAAGCGCTGCTGAAGCGCGCAATCGCCGGCATGCCGGGCACTGAATTCCATCAGCTCTATGGCATGACCGAACTGTCACCGCTGGCGACGCATCTGCCGTGGGATCAGCATATTGGCGAGGAAGCGACCGCCAAGAACCGTCAACGCGCCTGCGGCCGCGCGGCAATCGGCTGCGAGGCGCGCATCGTCGACGCCAACCGCAAGCCTGTGCCGCATGGCGAAGTCGGCGAAGTCGCGGTGCGCGGTCAGAACGTGATGATGGGATATTGGGAACGGCCGGAGGAAACCGCCAAGGCCGTGATCGACGGCTGGATGCATACAGGCGACGGCGGCTACATGGACGACGATGGCTACATCTATCTGGTCGATCGGATGAAGGACATGATCATTTCCGGCGGCGAGAACGTCTATTCCACCGAAGTCGAGAACGTCGTCGCGCAGCATCCCGCCGTCGCGCAATGCGCCGTGATCGGCATTCCCGATCCGCAATGGGGCGAGACCGTGCATGCCTTCGTCATTCCGAAGCCCGGCGCGAGTGTCAATGCCGCCGAGATCATCGCCTTTTGCAAGGAGAAGATCGCCGGCTACAAATGCCCGCGCAGCGTGGATGTGCGCAACGAACCGTTCCCGCTGTCGGGTGCCGGCAAGGTGCTGAAGCGCGAGTTGCGACGGCCGTTCTGGGAGAATGGCGCAGCCGCGCCGCAGGCCAAGGCTGGATAGTTCAGCGCGCTATGGAGCGCCGGTGAGTTCGAACACCTCGCCGTCATAGCCCGCCTCGATCGGAATCCGCAACTGACGCTTGTCGCCATCCCGAGTGACGGTGGGCGTCACGCTGACGACCGTGCTGCGGTTGGCGTCGTCGAGCGCCCCCGCGACGCTAGGCTGTTTGCCGAGCTTGATGAGATTCCGCGTGGTCGGGAACGGCAGCGTGAAACGACCAGATACACCGCCTTCCAGCGCTTCGCGGGGCGACAGCCAGATCGAGTCCGTGGACTCCTTGCCGTCATGCATGCCGACCTGTTCAGGCGGCGCCTCGGCGAGAAAGAACCAGGTGTCGAACCGCTTCTTCATGCCTTCCGGCGTGATCCAGTGCGCGTAGGGCACCAGCAGATCGAGCGCCAGCTCCAGATCATTCTCGGCGATGATATCGGCGAACTTGACCTTACCCTCGTTCAAAGCATCGCGATGCTGATCGGCGATGGCGCTGGCCTTCGTCGCGGCGATCAGGTCCTTCGATCCACGCGGCCGCGCGAGCAGAATGCGGCTTTCTTCGAAGGTCTCGCGGATTGCGGCAATCCGAAATGCGAGCATATCCGGATCGAGGCCCTGGCCGCCGCTGAAGAGTTTCGGCTGTGTGCCAATGTCGTGATCTCCGGCATCGACGCTGCCTCCTGGAAACACCAGTGCGCCCGATGCGAATTCGATCTGATAGTGCCGCACCATCATGAAGACGTCGATGGCGTCGGTTGCACCCTTGCGCAGCAGGAGGATGGTGGAAGCAGGACGCACAACGCCGGGCTCGCTTGGCATTCAGTTTCTCCCTGATCGGCATTCTTTGATGATGCCGCTTATCATTCAAAACACCATGCCCGGAGTTTCCTCCGGGCATGGTGACGCTTGGAATTAACCCGCAGCGCTCGACTGCGGCGCGATGTTGGCGCGTTTGTCGTAGCGCGCGACGCGCGAGAGGAGATAATCGACCTCCGCCTTCGCCTGCGCTGATATCGCCAGACCCGGCTTGCGCTGGGCTGCGGACGCGATGATACCGCGCTTCTGCAGCACATATTTGCGAACCGCGAGACCGATGCCGAGCTGCTGCTCGTAGCGGATCAGCGGCAGATGCGCGTCGAACAGGTCATGTGCCTTGTCGCGCTCGCCCTTCTTGGAGAGATTGACGACGTCGATCAGCAGCTCAGGGAAGGCATAACCCGTCATCGCGCCATCGGCGCCGCGCTCCATTTCGAAATCCAGGAACACGCCGCCATTGCCGGTGAGGATCGAGGTTTCGCGCAGGCTGCCATCCTTCTGGAAGTTGCGCAGCGCGGTGATCTTCTCCAGACCCGGCCAGTCCTCGTGCTTGAGCATCACGCAGGACTTGGAGTCCATGATGATCTTGCGGATCACCGCAGGTGTCATCACCACACTGAGGGTCAGCGGATAATCCTGCAGTACCCACGGCACGTCATCGCCGATCGCTTCTACTGCCTGCTTGAAATAGTTGGTGATCTGATCGTCGGTGCGCAGATGCGGCGGCGGGGCGATCATGACTCCGGCAGCGCCGGCATCCATCGACTTCAACGCCAGCGAACGCATGGCGGCGAAACCGGGCGCGGAAACGCCGACGATGATCTGCATCTTGTCGCCGGCGCGCTTGATGAAGCGGGTGGCCACGGCCTCGGACTCGGCCCCCTCCAGCTTCGGCGCCTCGCCCATGATGCCGAGCACGGTCACACCGTTGCAGCCGACCTGGGCATAGAAGTCCGTCAGGCCATCAATCGATTTGTCGTCGATGCGGCCGTCCTCAAGGAACGGGGTCGGTGCGATGGCGAAGGTGCCGGTGGCTTTGGACGTCAGTTTCATCATGGGCCTCTGTGAATGGATGCCGGCAGTCTACCGGGAAATATCCCGTCTGTCCGCCCGAACAGGAGGTAAGTGCACCTCAAAAACGCCGCGCCCGGTGCTGGCCCGCCTCCTCCGAGAAGAATATCTCGCCGGCATGGGTCACGATATCCTCAGCCTTCCAGCCGTCATGGGGCGGCTTCCAGCCTTCCATTTCCATCATCTTCATCTCGCGGACGCCGCGCGGGCCGGAGACGCCAAGCACCTTGCCCGTCTGGTTGCCGGAGAGGTCGCTGACCATATAGAGCACCGCCGGCGCGATGCCGTCCGGACCCAGCGCTGCGCCGGGATTTTCGATATAGCGGGGCAGATCCGCGGTCATCCGCGTCAGCGCGCCCGGCGACAGCGTCCACACGCGAATGTTGTATTTGCGGCCCTCGATGGCCAGCACATTGGACAGGCCCCAGATGCCGCCTTTCGCCGCACCGTAATTGCTCTGGCCGAAATTGCCGATCAGGCCGGAGGTCGACGACGTATTGACGATGACGCCGCCGCCATTCTCCTTCATCCACTTGAATGCGGGCTGGGTGACGCAGAACGTGCCTTTGAGATGCACCTTCATGACCTTGTCCCACGCGGCTTCGGTGGCCTTGGCGAAGGTCTGGTCGAGCAGGATGCCGGCATTGTTGACGAGGATATCGACCTTGCCGAAGGCCTTGATGGCGTCGTCGAACACGGACTGGCCACCGGCCATGGTCGAAATGTCGGAGCCATTGGCGACCGCCTTGCCGCCGGCTTTGCTGATGGCATCGACGACCTGCTGCGCCATCGACAGATCAGAGCCGGAGCCATCGCGCGGGCCGCCGAGATCGTTGACCACGACGGATGCGCCTTCGCGCGCAAACAGTTTGGCGTAGGCTTCACCGAGGCCGCCACCGGCGCCTGTGATGATGGCGACCTTGCCGTCGAGAAGACCCATGACACGCTCCCTGTTTTTTGTTTCTTGCCTTTGTTACTTCGCAATCGACGTTGCGTTTTCTTCTTAACCTCTCCCCGCTTGCGGGGAGAGGTCGGAGCCGAGCGTTTAGCTCGGTTCCGGGTGAGGGGGAGCCTGAGAGTCGCTAAGACTCCCCCTCACCCGTCGCAACAAGCTTCGCTTGTCGCGCCACCCTCTCCCCGCCTAGCGAAGCTTCGCTTCGCCCTGCGGGGCGAGGGCAGCAACATCATGCCAGCACCGTCTTGCCGCTCTTGATCACGGTGACGCCGCGTTCCTTCACCTTGGCCTCGAACGACACGACGTTGCCGTCCTTCCACAGGTCCATGCTCACGGTCTCGCCGGGATAGACCGGCGACGAGAACCGCACCGCATGCTGCTTGAACGCGGAGGGATCGTAGTCGGCATAGGTCTGCAGCACGCCGCGGCAGGTGATGCCGTAGGTGCACATGCCGTGCAGGATCGGACGCGGGAAGCCGGCGCGCTTGGCGAATTCGGGATCGCTATGCAGCGGGTTGCGATCGCCGCACAGGCGATAGATCAGCGCCTGATCGGGCCGCGTGGTGATATCGACCGTCTTGTCCGGTGCGCGCTTCGGCATCGCATGCGGTTCGGGCTGGCCTTCGGACTTGCCTCCGAAACCGCCATCGCCGCGGGCGAAACGCGACGCCACCAAAGTCGCCAGCGGCTCGCCGGCTTCATCGCGCAGGATCGTCTGATGCAGGATCACCGCGCCCTTGTCGGCGCCCTTATCGAACACGCCGAGCACGCTGCTGTCCGCGGTGATCTTCGCGGCCACCGGCATCGGCTTGTGGAAGGTGATGTCGCGCTCGCCGTCGACCACCAGCAGCTTGTTCAGATTCATCTCGCCGGGGCTCGACCCCCAGGCGGCGACCGATGCATAGGTCGGCACGACCTTCAGCGGACGCGGCGTGTAGGTGCCCTCGTTGACGAAGGCCAGTTCCTTCTCGTCCATCGGATCGGCGCCCATGCCGATACCATAGGCGTAGAGCATCACTTCGCGATCGGTCCAGGCATATTTCTGGCCGATGTTTTTCATCGCCATCATCGCTTCGTAGTTGATGGGCATGTGAGTTCCCTCTCCTTTTTTTTGCGGCGCTTGTGGTTGCGCCCTCTCCCCCGCCTCGCGCAGCTTCGCTTCGCGTGGGGGAGAGGGAAGTAGAGCCGTTACGCAGGCGTGAAGAACGGCAGCGGCGCGCCGTCGGTTTGCTTCCACACCACCTTCACCTTCTGGCCGATCTTCAGACTGTCCGGCTCGCAATCGACGATGTTGGTCTGCACCGAGGGGCCTTCCTTCAGCGTGACATAGGCGATGACGTAAGGGCCGGTCGCCGATTTGCGCATATGGCTGTAGGTGTAGATCTCGCCCTCGCCCGACGACTGCTCCCATTCGGTCTTGTCGGAGAAGCAGAACGGGCAGATCGCGCGCGGGAAGAAATGCGCCTCGCCGCAGGTCGTGCAGCGCTTGATCATGAACTTGCCGTCCTTGGCCGCATCCCAGAAGGGCTGCGATTCAGGATTGCCAACCGGGGTCGGATACTTCTTGGCTTCAGTCATTACACGCGCTCCAGAATGGCGGTCGATGCGGCGTGGCGCACGCCGAGCAGGCCTCCGGTGCCATGGGCGATCGCCAGATCGCAATTCGGCACCTGCACCTTGGGATGGGCTTCGCCGCGCAGCTGGCGCACGGCTTCGAGGATCTTGGTCATGCCGCCGCGATTGACGGGATGGTTGCTGCAGAGGCCACCGCCATCGGTGTTGAACGGCAGCTTGCCGACGCCCGAGATCAGGTTGCCGTCGGACACGAACTTGCCGCCGTCGCCCTTCTTGCAGAAGCCGAGGTCTTCGAGCTGCATCAGCACGGTAATGGTGAAGCTGTCATAGATCGACGCGTACTTCATGTCCTGCGGCGTCACGCCCGCTTCCTCGAAAGCGCGCGGACCGGACCACACACCGGCCGAGTAAGTGAGATCGAGATCCTTGCCGCCGCGCGGACCCTTCATCGCTTCGCCGTGGCCGATCAGGCGGACCAGCGGCTTCTTAAGGCTCTTCGCAATCTCGGGCGTGGTCACGATCATCGCGCCGCCGCCGTCGGAGACGACGCAGCAATCCATGCGGTGCAAGGGATCGGAGATCATCGGAGAGTTCAGCACGTCCTCGACGGTGACGACATCCTTGAGCATCGCATGCGGGTTGTATTGCGCGTGATGCGAGGCTGCGACCTTGATCCAGGCGAGCTGTTCGCTGGTCGTACCGTAGTCGTGCATGTGACGCATGGCACACATGCCATAGGCATTATGCGTGGTGGCGCCATAGGCAGTCTCGAAATCGGCTTCGGCGCCCTGCAGACGCGGCGGCATCACGCCGGTGCGCGGCTTGCCGGCCAATGTGACGAGTGCGATCGAGCACTTGCCGGCGGCGATCGCCTGCGCGGCATGGCCGAGATGAATGATATAGGAGCAGCCGCCGGTCTCGGTTGAATCGACGTGCCGTGGCTTGAGGCCGAGATAATCGACCATCGGCCACAGGCCTCCCTGCGCATCGCCGGCGCAGAAATAACCGTCAACGTCCTTATGCGTGAGGCCTGCATCCTCAAGCGCGCCCTTGGCGACTTCGGCATGCAACTGCGCAATGGATTTATCCGGCGCGTGCCGGGTCGGATGTTCGTAGATGCCGGCGATATATGCCTTGCCCTTGATGCTCAAACGTCTCTCCGCTTGGTGTTTCGTCCCAGTTCAGTTTTTTGTGACCTTTCACGGCAGCCTTGGCAAGCGACAACATTTCACGCTGCGGACGTGAATTTCACAGAGCGGAATGGATGCGACACGGCCGGATGCTTTTTCGCCGGAGATTTAGCTGTTTACCAATCTGGTCAGCGAGCTCTCACAAAAGCGGAGGTCAGGATTTCCGGAAGTGGTGGGCTGGACGGAGCTACGAATGCTTGCGCTCGCGCAGGCCGCGACATCCGACATGGATTCAACTGTCACACAGTCGCGCTCGCAGGATGGAGTGAGCGCAGCGAAACCCATCGCTTGGTTCGTACAGTTGATGGGTTTCGCTCCGGCGCAAGATGCGCCTGCGCTCACCCCATTCTACGGCCTGACGCTTGGGCCTCATCAGATTCAACTGTCAAACAGCCACTGCGCTTCAGACACTTGCCCTTCAGACATGCGTCATCGCCCCTGTTATTTGCGGCGCGGGGGCGCCGTCGTCTCTTGCATTCCCGCCCCCTTGCGAGAGGGCGTGCGGAACGCCGGGTGCCCGATGCACCCCTGGGCCTGATGCCGATGCGGTCTTCCGCAAGTTGGCGCATCAGGACTTTCGGAAAGCACGGGCGATTGCCCGACGTTCCGCCTGCGGTGTTTTGTCGACTTGCTGAATGCTTGCCCAGGCGACCGATCAAGGTCACCCTTGTTTGGCCCTGCG